>JANNKI010000111.1:0-12373 GCA_031396225.1 bacterium
AGCTGCGGCCGGCGCGAGTAATGCTCGACGAGGCGGGCGGCAGCACTGATTCCCACGAGCGTGTCGCCGGGCAGGTAGGCCACGAGCGCGCGACCGAAAAACGGCACGAAGTGGTGCACGCACAGCGAATGAAACGGCAGGTCGCGCACGATCACGAGATCACCCTGGCCCGCGTGCGGGAACGTGGCGAGATCCGGGTGATTCGCCGGATCGAGGCCCGAGAGCGCCTCGCGGTAGAGATCCGCCACGCGTGCCGGCGTCTGCGCCAACTCCGGCTCAAGGGCCACATCCAGGCCCAGGGCGCGGATGAGGTCGGCGATAGCACGTTCCACGGCGGTCTGTCCGCCGGGGCCTGCCGGGGCGGGAGCGCCCATGGGATCCCCCGAAAATGGCACGGGCCGGCTCGAAGCCGGCCCGCGCAAATGGAGCGGAAGAGGGGATTCGAACCCCCGACCCTCACCTTGGCAAGGTGATGCTCTACCGGGCTGAGCTACTTCCGCGAACAAGAGCGGCGGGGACCATAGTGCGCGTCCGCCGCGGCCGTCAAGGCGTGCTGGCGCGACAGAGTCGCGCTTGCGCGCTGCGGCGCAAGCGTCTATCCCTCCGCGCGTGAGCGTCCTCGTCCACAAGTACGGCGGCACGTCAGTGAACGGCCCGGAGCGCATCCGGGCGGTGGCGCGACGCATCGCCGCCGCGCGCGCCGCGGGGCACGCCCTGGTGGTGGTGGTGAGCGCCATGGGCGACACCACAGACGAGTTGATCGCGCTGGCGCACCGCGTCTCGCCGCTGCCCTCTCGCCGTGAAATGGACATGCTGCTCTCCACGGGCGAGCGCGTGTCCATGGCGCTCGTGGCCATGGCGCTTCACGACCTTGGCGTGCAGGCGATCTCGTTCACGGGCTCACAGAGCGGCATCCTGACCGACGAGGCGCACGCGAGCGCGCGCATCGTGGGCGTGAAGCCCGACCGCATCCGCGCGGCACTCGACGCCGATCAGGTCGTGATCGTGGCCGGCTTTCAGGGCGTCTCGCCCGTGACCAGGGAGATCACCACGCTGGGCCGCGGCGGCAGCGACACCACCGCCGTGGCGTTGGCGGCAGCACTTGGCCGCGAGCGCTGCGAGATCTTCACCGACGTGGACGGCGTGTTCACGGCCGACCCGCGCGTGGTGCCCGGAGCGAGGCTCGTGCCGCGCATGGGCTACCGCACGTGTTCCGCGCTCGCCCACCTGGGCGGCCGCGTGCTGCACGCGCGCTGCGTGGACCTGGCCGCGCGCGAGCGAGTGCCACTCGCGGTACGCTCGTCTTTTTCCGATGCAACAGGCACCGAGATCGGCGATGACCCGAGGGAAGATCATCAGGAGGCCACCGTGGAAGCACCGAGAGTCGAGGCCGTGACGCACCGCGCCGACGTGTCGCTGGCGATCGCCGAAGGCAACGCCGGCGGCAAGGGCGAGGCGCGCGGCATCCTCGAGGCCGTGGCCGAGCAGTTCCCCGCGCTGGAGCTGGTGGCGCACGAGCAGGCCACCGAGACGCACGGGGCGCTCGTGTGGATGGGAAGCCGAGACGACGTGGAGGCGCTCAAAGCGCGCTTCCGGGAGGTGCGAGGCCCTGGGGGCGAGTGGCGGTTGGACGCGGTGCACGATGCAGGCTTCGTGTCGCTCATCGGGCTGGGCCTGGGCGCCACGGAGGCCGCGAAGGCCGAGCGGGCACTCGAGCGGGCCGGCGTGGCGCTCGTGGCCCTGCGCGTGACGGCGGCGGCGTTGGTGTTCCGCGTGGAGAACGCGCGCGTGGAGGCGGCCGTCAAGGCGCTCCACGCGGCCTTCCTCGAGTAGCGGAACCAGCGCCAGCAGGCGAGAACCGCGCCGAGATTCCCCTTTCGCGCGGGGAGCGGCGGTGTATCCTGAGTGACGACGGACCGGGACCGACTCACGCTGGCTCCCTCTCCGGAGGCATCCGATGAACGCGCTCCCTGCGATTCCGTTCGTGCGCTTGCGCACGAGTCTTCCGTGCGTCCTGTTGCTCCTCGTCCTCGCCACGACGTCCGGCGGCTGCAGTCGCCGCGAGACCCGAAGCGCGGACGCGCCCGGATCTTCCAGCGCCGCGTCCCAGGTGCTCGGAGCCGGAGCGATCCTCCAGTCGCAGTCCGCTCCGAGCGAGATGCTCCGCCGTCGATTGTTCTACCCGCTCGCCGTGGGCAACCGCTGGGACTACGTCATCCACATGAAGTACACGACCCTCCCGTTCGAGGGCCCCAGCACGATCTTCGAACAGCAGGTGCCGTGGACGTCCGAAGTCCTCGGCATGTACCAGATCGGAGACCGCGAATACTTCGCGGTCTCCGAGTACAACCCCATGGTCGCCGCCCCCATCCCCGGCCCGACGGTCGCGACGCGACAGGACCGCAGCGGTCTTTACGACAGGCAGCTCTTCATCCGCGGCCAAGCGGGCCAAGTGCCGGACACGCAGGATCACGCCTCGAGCGGACCCGGCGCCGATCCGACCGCGTTACAGGCTTCACTGAACGAGACGTTCGCGGGCTCACTGCAGCGCGCCGCGTTCGAGCGCGCGGCACTCCAGCTCTCGGAGCGTCTCGCCACCATGCGCCGCGAGGCGCTGGGCGGGGGCAACCTGGGACCCGGTGGCCCGGACCCGGACGAACTCTCGATGCTTCGCTACCCGCTCTACCGGGGCGCGCGCTGGATCGTGCGCGGCTCGCCGAAGTTCGCCCGCATGGTGCTGGGCCGCGAGGGTCTTCAGACCCCCGCCGGCAGGTTCGCGGCCTGGAAGCTGCGGGGCACGTCGGAACTCTACGGTCCGAACGATCGCGTGCACTTCTGGTACGCCTCGGCCGGGCTCATTCGAATCCACCTGCACTCCGAGGCCGCCGCCCTGGACGCGGGCGGCAACGTCGTCGGCCAGGTGGTGGGAGAATGGGACCAGGCGCTCACGCAGGTGAGCCTGTTGGGCCCGGCGCTCCCGACCAAGATCGCAGCCGGCGACACTCAGCGGTAGCCCCCCGGCGAGACGTCAGAACGAGTCGCGCACGCTCTCGATCGTCGGCACGCGCCCGCCGGAGACGCGTTCGAGCGCTTCGGCGTAGAGGCGATCGTAGCCGTCCGCCGCCACGCGCCAGCTCGAGTCGCGCGCCATGCCGTTGCGCTGGATGGCGCGCCACAGCTCGGGCTCGGAATGCGTCGCCAACGCACGGCGAAGCGCCATGACCATCTCGTCCGGCGAGAAGCGCTCGAACACGAAGCCATTCCCCTCGCGTGCGATGGGATCGAACTCGCGCACGGTGTCGGCCAGGCCGCCCGTGGCGCGCACCACCGGCACCGTGCCGTAGCGGAGCGAGTACATCTGGTTCAGGCCGCACGGCTCGTAACGAGACGGCATGAGGAACAGGTCCGAGCCCGCCTCGATGCGGTGGGCCAACGATTCATCGTGCGCCGTCTCGAACGACCACTGCCACGGCCGCTCGTCGGCCAGGCGACGAAAGAACTCCATGAAGCGCGGTGCACCCATGCCAAGGATGACGAATCGCGCCGGCAGGTCGCAGAGCGCGCGCTCGGCCTCTTCCAGCAGATCGCAGCCCTTCTGCTCCACGAGCCGCGTGACCATGCCGACGATGGGCCAGTCGGGCTCGAGCGGGAATCCGCATGCGAGCGCCAGCGCCCTGCGACAGGTTCGCTTGCCCTCGAGTCGGTCGCTGTCGAAGTGCGCGGGGAGGAATGGGTCCGTGGCCGGATCCCACTCGCGGTCGTCGATGCCGTTCAAAATCCCGCGCACGTCGCCGGTGCGGCGGAGCAGCACGCCCTCCAGCCCGAACCCGAACTCGCCGCCGGTCTGGATCTCGCGCGCGTAGGTGGGACTCACGGTGGACACCAGGTCGGCGAACAGGATGCCGACCTTCATGAAATTCACGCGCCCGTGGTACTCGAACGGGCTGTGCGGAAAGAACGCACTGCGCGGGAAGCCGGCCAACCCCAGCACCCACGGATCCACGATGCCCTGGTAGCCGAGGTTGTGGATGGTGAATACCGTGGCCGTGCCCGCCCAGGCGGACTCGTCGGCGTCGTGCGTGCGAACGAGGCAAGGCGCCCATGCCGCCTGCTGGTCGTGGGCGTGCAGCACGTCGAACGGTTCGCCGAAGCCCTTCACCGCCTCGAGGGCCGCGCGCGTGAAAAACAGGAAGCGCTCGGCGTTGTCCGGGTAGCCCTCGCGCGTCTTCGGATCGTCGTAGAAGCCCGGGCGATGGAAGAATCGCCGATCGCCCGCGTGGTCCACGAGCAGCACGCTCGGCTGATCGCTCGGGCCCTCGGCCATCGTGAATCGCGCGGGCTCGTGGCCCATGCCCCACGGCACGCTTATGCCGGAGAGGTCCGTGAGCTTCCAGCCGGCCGGGAGCGCCAGGTCGCGCCAGTGCGGAATCGCCACCAGGACGCGATGCCCGCGCCGAACCTGCTCCGCCGACAGCGCCGCCACCACGTCAGCCAGCCCGCCCACCTTGGCGAACGGCGCCATCTCGCTCGCCAGGTGGACCACCGAGTAGGGCGTGCTCATGGCTCCCGGGCGCTCAGGCGCGCGCGCCCACGTCGCGCAGGTACTGGGCGGCGTCCTCGGGCGGTGTGGGGTTGATGTAGAAGCCCGAACCGATCTCGAAACCCGCCACGCGCGTCAGCTTGGGCATGATCTCCAGGTGCCAGTGGTAGTAGGGCACGTCGGGTTCGGCGAGTGGTGCGGTGTGCAGGATCAGGTTGTAGGGCGGCGAATCCAGTGCTGCGTTCAGCCGGCCGAGCGTGTCTTTCAAGATCCCCGCCAGCTCGAGCATCTCGCCCGGATCGTCGATCGTGTGGTACGCGGCACGGCGCACCATGGGCAAGATCCACGTCTCGAACGGGAACCGCGGCGCGAATGGGGCCAATGCGATGTAGCGCGGCGTGCGCACGACGACGCGGCGCCCCTGCGCCTCGCCCGTCTCCTGGTCGATGATGTCCGAGTACACGCAGCGTTCCTTCAACTCGAAATAGCGCCGCGAGCCATCCAGCTCTTCCTGCACCATGCGCGGGATGATGGGCGTGGCGATGATCTGGCTGTGCGAATGCTCGAGTGTGGCACCCGCCCCGGCGCCGTGGTTCTTGAACACGAGCGCATAGCGGAGCCGCGAGTCCTTGCGAAGGTCGCGCATTCGCTCGCGCCAGGCCACCAGTACGCGCTGGATCTGCTCCACGGGCAGGTCGGCGAACTGCTGCGTGGGGTCGGGCGTCTCGATGACCACCTCGTGCGCGCCCACGCCGTTCATCTTGTCGTAGAGCCCCTCGCCGCGCCGGTCGAGCGTGCCCTCGATCTCGAGCGCGGGGAACTTGTTCGGTACCACGCGCACGGTCCAGCCGGGCGTGTCCTTCGCCCCGCCCGCGGGGCGCTCGGCGTACACCTCCGGCGGCGTCATGTCCTCGCGACCTTCACCGAATGGCGAGACCGCCTGGGCGCCGTTCTGCTGTTCGGGCGTGAAATGGCCGGGGCGGCGGCTCCGTTCGGTGGAGATGATCACCCAGCGGCCGACGACAGGATCCTTGCGCAGTTCGGGCATCGGGTTCTCCAGGGGGACGGCCAGGACACGGGGCGCAAACCGTGGAAGTCTAGGGAGCGCGCTCCAGAAGGGTCAAGCGCGCGCGACGGAGAGCATGGCAGCGCGCCGCTCGCCCGCCGTGGCCGCGTGCAGCGCACGGAGGGACGCCTCGGCCGCTGGCGTGAGCGTCTGGCCGCGTCGGCCGATCGCCACGCGGGCCGTGGCGACGCAGCGCTCGAGTTCGTGCTCAACGGTGCGGTCGCCATCCCACCACGCGAACGGGGCCACGGCCCTTGGGGCGAAGCGCCCGCCGCCGAACAAATTGGCGCCCGTCCCGACCGCGGCTCCTGTGGGCAGCAGCGTGCCGATGCCGGTCTTGACGTGGGCGCCCACGAACGCGCCCACCTTGGGCGAGCCCGAATCCACCTCGTGCCCGTCCACCCACACGCGCACGTTCCCGTAGTTGTTCTTGAGGTCGCTGGTGGTGGTGAGCGCGCCCAGGTTCACCCATTCGCCGAACACGCTGTGGCCCACGAACCCGTGGTGGCGCTTGTTGCCATAGCCCTGCCACACACTCGATTCCACCTCGCCCGCCACGCGGCACTCGGGCCCGAACGTTGTACCCGAGCTGGCGCCGCCCAGCAGCTGAGTTCCCGGACCCACGACGCATGGCCCGCGCACGTGTGTGTGCGCTTCAACGCGAGCGCCACGCGCAATCAGGATGGGGCCGGAAGTCGCATCCAGCACGGCGAACGGTCCCACGATGGCGCCCTCCTCCACCGCGATCCGTTCGGGCGCCTCGAGGCACGCCAGCCGGTGGATGCTGCCGTGCGCGACCGCCGGCATGTTCGCCAGATCGGCGGCGATGGCGTCGGCATTGCGCGACATCAGCTGCCATGGCCAGGTGATGAACTCGGCGTCCACGGGCAGAGAGGGAAGCGCCAGCCCGAGCAGCACGGTCTCGAAGTCCTCGCCGCGACCGAGGCCGCCGCGAAGCGCCGCAAGCGGCAGCCGCGCGCCGGCGACGCGGCCATCGCTCAGCCACAGTGCGGGTGTGCGCGCCTCGAGCGCCGCGTCGAACCAGGGTCCCGGGAGCGCCGCGGCATTCACCACGACTGCCTCGTCGGTCCCTCCCACCGCACTCGCGTCGACCGCGGGCGCCGCACGCCAGCTCGCGACCGCGGCGGCGCGCGCCTCGAGCGCGAACAGCGGCAGGCGCGCGGCGAGCAGCCAGCGGCGCATGAGGTCCGAGGCTCCAAACGCCAACGCCGGCACGGGGAGCAGCTCGGTGAGCGGCCGGAGCGACCGCCAGTGACGGTCTTCGTAGACGATGAGCCGCCGGCTCATCTCGCCGGCGCGCCCTTCAACACGAACGCGCCCACGAATCCCGTGTCGGTCGCGCGCTTCTTGAGCGCGTCCGCGGCGTCGCGCGTCATGCAATCGCGCGTGCGCACCTTGAAGAGCCCGCGCTCGGACACGATCACCATGGGCACCACCAGCAACGATTGCGCGGCGGCGAGCCGGGATTCGGCCTTGTCGCGCTCGGCGGGCGCGGCCACCTGCAACCGCCAGCAGGGGTCCGGGCTCGGGGCCGAGGCGGGCGGCGGATCGCTCGGTGCGGCCACGGCGGGCGGACCGACCGACGGCCGCGACGCGAGCGTGTCAGGCGGCGCCACGCGGACGGGCGACGTCGAACCGAGAGTCGGCGTGGGCGCAGGCACCGGCGTGGCCGCCGCGCCGTCGTCGGGCGAGCGCTCCACGCGCAGCGTGTCGTACGCCGCCTCGGGCGCGAGCACCGCACGCACCGGCGTGGCGGCGTCGCGTGACGGCAGCGACACCTGCTGCGCGGGCGAGAGCGGCTCGGGAAGGGTGGCGAGCACGCGCTCGGCGTCGGCCGAGGGCGTGGAGTCCTCCGCCGCCGCGCTTCGAGATGGCTCGCGGCGAGGGGCGGGAACGGGCGGCGTGGTGCTGCTGGACTGCTGCGGCGGGGGGGCGGGTGACGCGCTTCCCCCGCTGAACGGTTGGGGCATCGGCGCGCACCCGGCCAAGAGTTCCAGGGCGACGAGGCTCGCGAGCCAGAAGCTCCCGAGTGAAGGCATACGACGGACGTTCATGCGTGGCTCCTGCGTGCGCGCACCGCTTCGGTGACGCGTCTCACCTGCTCCGTGTCCTGCCGCCGGCACACCAGCGTGCCCTGCCGCGTGGCGACCACCACCATATCGGAAAGCCCGAGCGGTGCGGCAGGGCAGCCGTCCCCCACCACCACGCAGCGGTCGCAGTCCACGGGCACGGCGTCCCCCCAGGTGACGTTGCCGCGCGCATCCTGGGGCTGCCGGCGCGCCCAGGCGCCCCAGCTCCCGAGGTCGTCCCAGTCGAACGACGCCTCGAGCGTGACCACGTTGCGGGCCACCTCGAGCACGGCGTAGTCCACCGACACGGCCTCGATCGCCGGGAATCGCATGGCCAGCGCCGCCTCGAACGCACGCTCCTCGCCCGCGCGGAACGACAGCCCGCCCAGCGCCGCGGCGATGGCCGGGCGACCCGCGGCGAGAGCCGCCATGAACGTGCGCTTGCCCCATACGAAGATGCCGCTGTTCCACGCGTACTCGCCGCTCGCCACCCAGGCCGTCGCGCGGGCCAGGTCGGGTTTCTCGGTGAACTGCGCCACGCTGTGGAGCCGCTCGGCCAACCGCGCGCCAAGCTTCAGGTAGCCAAACCTCGTCTCGGGAGCGCTGGGCTTGATGCCGAACGTGACCAGAACCTGATCACGCGCAGCCACTGTGAACGCGCGCTCGAGATCGGCCGCGAACGCGGCTTCGTCCTCGATGGCGGGGTCGGAAGGCAGCACCGCGAATGTCGTGCGGTCCGAGAAAAACGCCGCGGCGGCCGCTATGGCGGGCGCGGTGTTCCGCCCCACGGGTTCACCTACCACGATTGCGTCGGGGCACTCGCGCTGGCACGCGTCGACCAGCGACACCGATGTCATCACCACCACGTTGGCGGCCGGCACCACACGCGTGGCGCGGGCAAACGTGGCCGCGAGCAGCGTGCGACCGCCCGAGGCGAGCGGCAGGAGCTGCTTGGGACGCTCGGTCGTGCTCCACGGCCAGAAGCGCTCGCCACGTCCACCGGCGAGGATCAGCGCGCCGCGCTCGGGATCGGGTCGGGTCATGTGGCGTGAAGGGTTAGCACACGGGCGCGAGGGGCGCCATGCGCAGCTCCTCGCCTCACCGCTGCTTCCCCGTCACCTCTTCGTAGAGCCGAGCGGTGGCCTCGGCGACGTTGTCCCACGAATAGTGCTGCTGGATGTGTGTGCGCGCCCGCGAGCCGTAGTGCTCCACCTCCTCGGGGTGGCGGATCAGTTGCTCTAGCTTGCTTCGCAGGTCTTCCACGTCCTTGCTCTTGAACGACAGCGCGCACTCCTCGGCCACTTCCATGTTCTCGGGAATGTCCGAGACCAGCACGCAGCGTCCGTAGGAGAGCGCTTCGAGCAGTGCGATGGACAACCCTTCCATGGTAGAAGGCTGCACCACGCAGTAGGCGTTGCTCCACAACTCCTCCAGCGACTCGCCGAACACGTAGTCCAGGAGCCGGATGCGGTCGCTCTCGTAGCGCTTGAGCAAATTCACATAGTCCTGCGAGAACGACAGGCCGCCCACCAACGCCAGCTTCATGTCGGTATCTATGCGACTGAACGCCTCGCACAGGAAGTGTACGCCCTTCTCCGGCACGAGCCGGCCCACGAACAACACGTACTTGCCCGGCTCGAGCCCGAGCGACGGCAACTTCTTGGGCGCGCGCGGCTGGGGCAGCAGCGTGCCATTGGGGATGTAGGCGGCGTCCACGTCGTGAGTCTTCTTGAAGTGCTCGCGCAGCGTCTTGCTCACCACGATGGTGCGGTTGGAGAAGTGCGCAGCCGGGCGCTCGCACTGCTTCAGCACCCACGCCGCCGCCTTCCCCCACTTCTCGCGCTGCCAGTCGAGACCGTGCACCGTCACCACGGTCCGGGAGCCGGTGAGTCGCGGCAGCGAAGCGAACAGCGACGGGCCCAGCGCATGGAAGTGCACGACGTCGTAGCGCCGGAGCATGGCTTCGGCCGTGCACCACGCCACGTGCGTGGCGGTGTCCAGGTGCTTCGTGTGGATGCTCGGTCGCCTCAGCAGGCCGATGCCGTGGTACTCGCTCCCGGGCGGCGTGTAGTAGAGCCTGCAGAACACGTCCACCTCGATGCCGCGCTGCACCAGCCGGCGTGCGATCTCGTCCACGTGGCGTTCGATGCCGCCGTAGGTGGCGGGAATGCCCTTCTGCCCGATCATGGCCACGCGCATCAGGCGGCGCCTCGGCTGCGAAGTTCGGCGCGAGCCGCCAGCCTGTCGGCCAGGCGTGCGCCAAGCGTGCCCCAGGCGTAGTCGGCCAGCGCTGCCGGCGGCGCCTCGCCGCGCGCCGCCCAGCCGCGCGGGCGTGCGAGCAGCGCGTCGGCGGTGGCGACGCGCTCGGCGCTCACCACGCTGGCCGCGAGCGGTGCGTAGCCGCGCAGACCGAACGAGGTGGAGACCACCGCGAGGCCCATCGCCAGGTAGGTGGGTACTTTCACGTTGCTGCCCCCGCCGCTCGTCACGGGATTCATGCCGCAGTCGGCGGCGGCCAGCACCGACGCGAGGTCGGGTGTATCGGGGCGCGCCACCAGCCACGGCTCGCGGCGTCCCACGAACTTTCGCGCCACCGCGCCCACGGCCAGCAGCACGAGGCCGTCCGGCGCGAGCTTCGGCATCACGTGTTCGACGAGCCAGGCGAGCGCCTCGTGATTCGGCGCCCAGTCCCCGCCCACGAAAGCTGCGGTGTAGGCCGCTGCTGGTATGCCCAAGGCCCTCCGGGCATCGGCCCTCGCCTCCGGCGAGGGTGGTGCAAGCGCGGTCTCGTCGTAGCCGTTCGCCACCACCTCCACGTCGCGCGCGCCATGGAGCGAGCGCAACAGCGCCGCATCCTCATCGGTGCAGGCGATGCTCAGCTCGCTCTCCTGCACGGCGCGACGCTCGAGCGCCGCGAGCTTCTGCCCCCAGCGGTCGCGGCCCCACACGCGTGGCGCCGTGGAGCGCCAGCGCTCGGCCTCGACGTTGTGCGCGTGGTAGGCGCGCAGCGCGGGAGGAGCGCCCGGGAAGAGCCCGGTGAGCGCCAGGTCGCACAGCAGCACGCCGGCGCCACCACCGAGCGCTGCGCGATAGGCGTCGGCGCGGGCGCGGTGCCCGGCTTCTGCGGTGAACAGCGGTGCGAGCCCGCCGCGCTCGAGCCACCACGCCACGCTCGTGTGCCACGACTTGACGCGGCGCAACTCCACGCCGGCCACGCGTTCCTCGCGCGCGCCATGCGAGCGATTGGGCACCACGCACAGTGCTCGCACCCTCGCGCGCGTGGCCATGCCACGGGCGAGCCCGAACAAGCGCTGGGTCGCTCCAAAGAGCGGCGGGTGGATGTCGTTGTCGCACGCCACGTGGATCAACACGCGGCCTCCCGCACGGTCACGGGCGCGGGTGAGCCCCCGCGCACGAAGCCCACCACGGTGCCCGCCGCCATCACGCTCCACGTGACGAGCGAGTGCGTCGCGAGGCGCAGGCTTCGCTTGCGGAGCGTCATCAGCGCGAGCAGCGCCGCGGGCAAGAGTGCCCAGGCGGCAAGGGCCCGCGCGCCACCCGCGCTGAACGCGACGGGTGCGGCGAGCCACAAGACGAGCATTAAAAAGTAGTGGGCATTCCGCTGCAGCAACTCGCCGAAGCCGGGCCGCCCCAGGTAGAGCCGCAGCGCCTGGCCCGGACCGAAGCATAGCCCTGTGCGCCAGCGGCGGCCATACTCGCCAAAGTTCGGGCGCGGCGCACTCCAGTGCCTGGCGGCGAGCGGGGCCAGCGTGCGCATGCGGAATCCGGCACGGCGGAGCCGCATCCCGAGCTCGAAGTCCTCCTCGCTCTGGAGCCGCGGGTCGTAGCCTCCGACCCGCTCGAGCGCCGCTCGGCGATAGCACGACAGCGTGGCGGTGTAGGCCGCCTCGGCGTCGTGCTCGCCCACGCGGTAGAGGTCGCGGCCGCCCAACCGCTCGCCCGCGCCGTCCACGAACCACTCCTCGATCCGTCCCCACGCGCCGGCCAGTTGGGCGTCAGCTGGGAGCTGCGCGAGTGCGCGCTCCAGCCAGGCGCGCTCCACTTCCACATCGGCATCCACGAACAACACCCACTCCCCGGCGCACACCGCGAAGCCCGCGTTGCGCGCCGCTCCGGGCGTGAGCGCGCGCGCGCCGGCAACTCCTTCCGCGCGCACGACGCTCCAGTGCGCCCCCAGCGCGGGGAGTGAGGCCGAGCCCGCGGGATCGGCCAGCACCAGTACGCCGCGCCAGTCGTGACCGGCGAACGCCGCTTCCAACGCCGCCACGGTGCGGGGCAGCAAGCGCTCCTGCCGGTAGCAGGGAATCACCACACCTAGTGTCATCGCCCGCTCCCGCGCGCCGGAGGCTCGGCCCCGGGCGCGAAGGAGGCGAAGCCCAGAACCTCGTCGTAGACCGACTCGAACCCCTCCGCCACGGCGTGCCACGTGTAGCGCTCGCGCACGCGCTGCGCCGCCACTCGCCCCAGCCGCCACGCGCGATCGGCCGTCTTGTGGAGCCCTTCCAGTGCGGCGGCCAGCGCCGTCGCGTCCCCCGGGGGCACGAGCGTGCCCGAGACACCGTCCTCCAGGGCGTCGGCCATGCCGCCCACCGAGCTCGCCACGATCGGCCGGCCACGCGCCATGGCTTCGAGCAGCACGAGCGGCAGCCCCTCCCA
>JANNKI010000116.1:0-4844 GCA_031396225.1 bacterium
GGCGGGGGGGGGGGGGGGGCGCCCCCCCGGGGGCCGTTATTCGGCGCGGGGGGGGGGGGCGGCCCCAGCCATCGGCCGGGCCCTCGCGCGCCTTTACTTGTTCTGTTCGCTCAAAAGCGCCTTCGACTGGAGCGCCTTGCGAAACTCTGCCGCCTCGACCGGCATGCTCGGAGGACCGTCGCCGAACAGCAGTTGCTTGTAGGTGACGCCGCGCCCGTAGTAATTCATATTGTCCTTCGAATTGGGCGCCAGGCGAGCGCCTTCGAACGAGAGTCCCGCGAACAGCCCCTTCGAGCGGGCGTAGGAGTAGATCTCGGATTTCAACTCGAGATTGGTCGCGACTTCGCCGCTGCGTCCGAACGGGCCGGCGGCAACACTCGCCTTTCCGCCGAGCGTGATCCGGCTGCCGCTGACGAGCGAGCGAGCGCCACGGTCGGTCATGAAGAACAACACCAGGTCGGTGGATTCAGCGCCCAGCTGGAGTCCCACGCTGCCGCCCGTGATGCTCACGAAGGCGGGAGCCGACCAACCCTTCTGGGTCCGACACGACATGACGCCGCTACCACGCCGCGCGCCGTAGCCAAGGGCCGCCTTGAGGACGCCCGGCAGCACGGCAACGCACTTGCAGTTCTCGAGCAGCTCCTTGGGCACACCACGATCCGGCATCGTGACCAATTCGCGGTAGACCGCGGTGGCATCGGTGAGCTTCTTCTCCTGCTTCCCGGTGTCCTTAGTCGAGCTCGCCATGGCAGTCGCCGCCGTCGCGATCGCCGCGCACATGAGGATTCCAGACACAAAGTGCTTCATCAGTTGACCTCCCAGTGATGAGCCTGGCGTCTGGTGAGGTCGTGCGGTGCTCGATGGTGCCCGCACACCGTCCCTGGCCGACAGATCGAGCAGCCTGCGAGGGGACGGAGACCAGACGGCCTGGGCTCCTACCCGCTGAGCGAAGCAACCTTTCGGCCCAAATCGCCAGACGCTTCGGGAAAGTTGACTAACATTCTCGAAGCCAACGCCTTATGACCGCCGACAGGAGCTGCCGCCCGCCGCCGCGTGGCACGCGGCGAGGCTCAGGAATGTAACTCTGGGGGTCCTGCGCGAAAGTTCCTCCGCGTCGGCGCGTCGTGACACAGCGGTTAGACTCGTGGGAACATGACCAAGCCCCGCTCACACCACCGCGCGCCTGACGCCGCGAGCCGGCTGCCCGCGTGGTTGGTCGTCTGCTTCCTCTTCTCGGGCGCCGCGGGACTCCTTTACGAATTGGTGTGGAGCAAGCAGCTCGCCTACCTGTTGGGCAGCTCGCTCCAGTCCGTGGCCACGGTGGTCGCCGCGTTCCTGGGGGGACTGGCGCTGGGCGCGCGATTCCTGGGCACGCCGCTCGCCCGCCGGCCCGACCTGACTCGCGTCTACGTCGCGCTGGAGTTTGGAGTCGCCGTCCTGGGTGTGGCGTTGTTGCCCGTGTTGCGCTCGCTGGATGGGCCCGTGGGCCAGCTCTACCGGGCGTTCGGTGGCGAAGGCGCGCCGTTCGCCATGGCTCGCGTGGCGCTCCTGCTGGCACTGCTGGTGCCGCCCGCGGCGCTCATGGGCGCCACGCTGCCCGTGCTGGTGGCCCGCTGTGAGCGCGGCGCGCTCGGCGCCGGCCTCGCGTGGCTCTATGCCATCAACACGCTGGGTGCCGTGCTGGGTTCCGTCCTGGGCGGATTCATTCTGATGCCCAGCCTGGGGCTCTCCGCCACCACGTTCGTGGCCGCCGCACTCAACCTGCTCGCCGCGCTGCTCGCGTGGTGGGGCTCGGTGGGCGAACGCGACAAACCCAGCGCCCGCGTGGCGGTGTCGGAGCAGGTCCAGGCGCTTCTGGCGCGAGGACCACGCGTCGTGTTCGCGGTGCTGTTCGCGCTGAGCGGATTCACGGCGTTACTTCTGCAACTCGCCTGGGTGCGACTGTTCGGCCTGGTGCTGGGCTCGTCCGTCTACTCGTTCTCGGCGGTGCTGGGCATTTACCTCCTGGGCCTGGGGCTTGGTAGCGCCGCGATCGCGCCATTGCTCGCGCGCCGCGCGATCGCCCCATGGTGGTTCGCGCTGCTCCAGTTGGCGATCGCGGTCTCGTCGGTGGCGGGGATCCATGCCTACGCCGGCCTGCCGCGGACCATGCTGGACCTGGGCGAACGTGCCGGACCCTCGTGGGGCGGACTGCTCGCCGGAGAGCTGGCGCTCGTGGCGCCGATCTTGCTGGTGCCCTGCCTGCTCCTGGGCGCTGTCTTTCCCATCGCCACGCGCCTGCTCCAGAGCGGTGCCGCCGGTCCGACCACGGGTGCGGCCTATGCCGTCAACACGCTTGGCACCATCGCCGGCTCGCTCGCCACTGGTTTCCTGCTACTGCCGGCGCTCGGGGTGCAGGGCGTGGTGCTGCTCGCTTCGGCGCTGGCGGCACTTGTGGGCCTGGTCGCACTGATGTTGCCGAGTGCACCCGGGCCCAAGGCCGTGCCGCGGGCGGCTGCGGCCGTGCTCTTCGCTGCTGCGGCGATCGCGGGGCTCACCGCACCGCGCTGGGATCCGTTGCTCATGTCGCTCGGCACCTACCGACCGTTCCACTCCCAGAACCTGCTGCAGACGTTCCGGAGCACGGGTGCCACGGGGGACCCGACGCGCGCGACCGCGGCGGGCCAGCGAGTGCTCTTCTATCGCGACGGCATCAATGCCTCGGTGCTCGTGGCCACCGACCTCGACAGGCGCCGGTTGTGGATGCGGGTGGGGGGCAAGGTGGACGCGAGCACCGGCGACATGATGACCCAGGTCCTGCTTGGCTTGATCCCCACCGCCATGGCCGACTCGGGATCACGCACGCTCATCGTGGGGCACGGCTCCGGTGTCACCGCGGGGGCAGCGCTCGCCGCAGGTGCGGGGCCAACCGACATCGTCGAGCTCGAGCCCGCGGTGGTGACCGGCTCGCGGTTCTTCCATGCCGCGGGGGAGGACCCCCTCGACGATCCACGCGTCACACTCCACATCGAGGACGCCCGAACGCGGCTGGGGCATGGCGACGGGGACTATGGCGTGGTGATCTCCGAGCCCTCCAATCCCTGGATCGCGGGCGTCAACAATCTCTTCACCGTGGACTTCTATAGAAGAGTCCGCTCCCGCCTCCGCGCCGACGGCGTGTTCTGCCAGTGGCTGCAACTCTACGAACTCTCGCCGCGAACGTTCGAGAGCCTGCTCGCGTCGTTCCTGACCGTGTTCCCGGATGCGCACCTCTTCTGTCTGTGGGGATCCGCCGACGCCTTGCTCGTGGCAGCCCCTCCCGGGCGTGCGCTCTCGCTCCCTCGCCTGCGGGCGCCGGGGCTCGAACGCCAACTCGAGCGCGCGCGACTCTCCACACCGGAACAGATCGCGGCGTTCTACATCGCTTCCGGCCCCACCTTGCGCGCGCTCGCGTCGGGGGCGGAGCTGAACACGGACGATCGCCCGTTCGTCGAGTACCAGGCTCCGCGCGACATGATCGAGGTGGGGCGAGCCTACGGGAGCCATCACCCCGGAGTCGTGAACCGGCTCGCGCTGCCCGTTGTGCCGCCGCCTGGGAACCCACTGGGTGGCTGGCCGCGCGATCTCGTGCTCGCCTGGCGCGCACGCCAGCGGCTTGCGAGCGCGGACCCCGTCGGGAGAGAGGCGGCGCTCGTCGAGCTGCGCGATGCCGGGTTCGCGCCGCTGTCCGCCACGCTGTCCGCGGAGCGTGCGCAGGCCGGGCGCGGCGCTGGGACAGCCGAGCCCGTCGCCCAGGCGACCTCGCCCTGGACGGGCGGCGATGTCTCCGGCGCGGCCGCCGGGGCGCGGCTCCTGCTGGCGAGCACGACCGGACCCGCTCGGCTCGAGCCGCTGCTGGTGCTCGGCCTCTCGGAGTTCGCGGCCCAACGCCACGCGGAAGCACTCGCCTGCTTTCGCGAAGCGCAGGCCGTCGCCCCCTCGGATGTGCGTGCCTACAACTTCGAGGCGCGTGTAAGGCTTGCCGCGCGCGACGTGACCGGGGCGCGCCGCGCCATCGAGCGGGGCCTGACGCACGTGCCGGGCGACTCGACGCTCGTGCGCTCGCTCCGGGCGCTGGAGGGCAGTGGGGCGGCGCCGCGGTGAATCAACGGGCTGGCGGCACCGCGCCGAGCTGGATCGTGAACGCCTGAACGGCCTCGCCACCTTTTGAATCCTCGGCGCGAATGCGGACGGGGTACTCCCCGCGACGCAGGTCACCCTTGGGAAGTGCCCAGTGAATCTCGCCCTTCGGGCTCACGCTCATGCCCTCTGGAGCATTCATCAGTTCGTAACGAAGTGGGTCGCCGTCCGGGTCCAAGGCTACCGCCTGATACTGGAACTCCGCGTCTTCGTTCCGGAGCGTGCCCGGCTGCGAGGAGAATGCGGGCGGGAGGTTCTCGACCTCGAACGGTCGGCTCTCCACCGACGGCGACACGCTCTCGTCATCTCGGGCGACGACCGCGACCCTGACGCGGTCTCCGCCGCTATCCGCGGGGCCTCCAGACGGGTCGACATCTTCGTTTCCCGACTCGCCCTCTACACTAGACTTCCAAGGGGTCCCTGTCTCAGGCATGTTGGAAGAGAGGGAACTTGCGTCCGGATTTCTTCCTGGTCCATCGTCGGCTCGGGCTCGCCCCAGGTTGGCTGATTCGGGCGCGGACCAGGGCATCACTACCAGCTTCTGCCGAACGGCGCGGTCGTCCGTTCCGCACGGAAGCCTCGCGTTCCCTACCGTTGGCGCATGATCCCGACTATGCTTCGAGGAAGCATGCACGCCTTGGCGTGAGGCACCGCTCACAGAGGAGATCACAAATGACGGCGAGGTT
>JANNKI010000125.1:0-2375 GCA_031396225.1 bacterium
CGCCCCACCAGCACCGCCGCGGCGCTGCCGATGCCAAGCGGCACCATGAACATGAGCGACGACAGATTGATGGCCACCTGGTGGCCCGCGATCGCGTCGGCGCCGAACCAGCCGGCGAACACCGAGATCGCGGCGAACGTCGTGAACTCGATCGAGTTCTGCGCGCCGATAGGGAGCCCCAGGCGCAGCGTGCGCAGCAGCGGACCGTGCGCGAGCGCCTCGGGCCGCCACGGCGTGAGCACGGGCGCCAACTCAGGTCGCGCGAGCAGCAGGAGCGAGCCGAACATGACGAAGCGGGCGATGGTATTGGCCAGCGCCGAACCCGCGGCGCCCATGGCGGGCGAGCCGAGATGCCCGAACACGAACACCCAGCTGAGCCCGGCGTTCACGACGTTGCCCGCCACGATCGCCAGCAGGATCGCGCGCGTGCGCTTCATGGCCTGCAGGCTCTGCCGGAGCGTCACGAACAGCAGCATGACCAGGATGCTCGGAGCCGAGACGTGCACGAACGTCGCCGCGAGTGGCACGACGTCGGCGGGTTGTCGGAGCAGCGCGTACACCCACGCCGCCGGCAGGCACGCAAGCGTCATCGCCAGGCCGAGCACCACCCCCAACACGAGCCCGCGCTGGATGCCGAGTGCTGCGGCATCGTGGTCGCGCGCTCCCAGCGCCTGCGACACGATCGGGTCCACCGCCCACAGCGTTCCCATGCCGAACGACACCAGCCCGAACACGAACAGGTTGCCCAGCGCGGCGGCCGCCAGCTCGCGGGCGGACACGTGCCCCACCATGATCGTGCCCACGACACCCATGAGGATCAAGCCCACCTGCACCACCACGATGGGCACGGCAAGGCGCACGAGCGCACGCAGGTCGTGCGCACTGGGGACGAACTCGCGGACCAAGGCTCGTTACCAGTCCGTGGGCCGGTAGTCCTTGAGGAACTGGCCCCACTGGTGCTGGCCGGTGTTCGCGCCGCTGATGATCGGATCCACGATGCGTGCACCGCCGTCCACGATGTCGAGCGGCGGATGGAACCCGTGCTCGGCCGCCTTGCGCGCGGCGATCTCCACCGGGTCCTCATCCGTGACCCAGCCCGTGTCCACACTGTTCATGTGAATGCCGTCCTGGGCGTAATCGGTCGCGGACGTGCGCGTCATCATATTGAGCGCGGCCTTGGCCATGTTCGTGTGGGGATGCCGCGTGGTCTTGAAGCTCTTGTAGAACTGTCCTTCCATCGCACTCACGTTGACGATGTGCTTGTCGCGCTCGGGGCTCCTTAGCATCAGCGGCTTCAAGCGTGCGTTCAACACGAATGGCGCGATGGCGTTGACGAGCTGCACCTCGAGCAGTTCCACGGTGGGCACTTCGGCCAGCAGCAGCCGCCACGAGTTGCGTCCGCGCAGGTCGATCTGCTGCAGGTCCTGATCCAGCCGGCCGACCGGGAACAGGTCCCGTTGCGCTCGGAACTCCTCGGCGAGCAGCGGCACCTGCGAGAGCTGCGCCGAGTGCGTGAGGCCCGCCAGCTCGACGGCCTTCTGCTCCAGCACCTCGGGCGCGAGCATCTCGTGGCCCGCCTCGGGCAACAGGTGGTAGCCGCGCAGGCCCTCGTAGGCGCCGAGGAGCTTGCGCTGGTGTTCCGGCATGGCGTGGAGCGAAGCAGCCTCGCCGGCCATCATGTGAGCGTAGAACCCGGGCGGCCGCCGGACGGTCTGGCAGGCGTTGTTGATGATGTAGTCGAGCCGTGTGCGCGTGGCGAGCAGTTCGCGGCAGAACGCCTCGACGCTCGGGGTGTGACGCAGGTCGAGCCCGAAGATCTCCAACCGGTCCGACCATTCGGCAAAGTCGGGCTCGCTGGCATACCGGGCCGCCGAATCGCGCGGGAACCGCGTGGTCACGATCAGGTGCGCGCCGGAACGCAGCAGCTTCAAGCCCGCCTGGAAGCCGATCTTCACGCGGCCGCCCGTGAGCAGCGCCACGCGGCCGCGCAGGTCGGCGAGCTCGGTGCGCTTGCCGAAGTTGAACTCCCCGCACGCCGCGCAGAGCCGATCGTAGAACGGGTGCACCTGGGTCGTGCGGTCCTTGCAGACGTAGCAGGCGCGTGGCTCGACGCGCGAGCCGGGCGACCGGGCGGTGGCGTCTTCGGCCGTCGGCGTGGCGGTGGAGGCGAGCTCTTCATGCTCGTCGTCCGGACCCGGCGCGATGTCCCGCCGCACGAATTCCCTGGGCGCGAACGCCCGCGGCGTGGTGAACACGGTCTGGCGCCGGAGCGCGCGGATGCCGGTGTCGGCGAGCACGTCCTGGTCACGGCGCGACTTCTCGACACGCCGCAGGCGCTCGACGGTCTTCAAGAGCCGGCGGCGCGCGATCGGGTC
>JANNKI010000126.1:0-12697 GCA_031396225.1 bacterium
GACCTCCTTCCGCGCCCGGTGGCTGGGCCCCCTGCTGGTCGTGGCGGCCCTGGCGGCGCTCTACGCCGGCGCGCTCGGCAGCGCTTTCGTCAATGACGACTACCTGTTCCTCGAGCAGGCCCGGCGGCACGGGCTGGTGGATGCCCTGCTACACCCCGGCGGCCTGGGGAACTACTTCCGGCCGCTCTCGCGCGAGTTGTGGTTCGCGCTGCTGTCGCCGCTCTCGGGGGGCGCGCCGTTCGTGTTCCACCTCGCGCAGTTCGGGGTGTTGCTTGGATCGCTCGCGTTGCTCGCGGACCTTCTGCGCGTGTTCGTGCCGGGGCGCGGTCCCGGTGTGCCCGTGCCGGTGCTGGCGGGCGTGCTGTGGTTCGCGCTGGTGCCGTTCCAGCGGGTGAACCTCCTGTGGGTGTCGTGTTCGCAGGACCTGCTCGCGCTCGCTTTCGCGCTCGGCGCGCTGGCGCTCTTCCGCCGCGGCCGCACGGGGCCGGCGCTGGTGGCGTACGCCGCCGCAACGCTCGCCAAGGAGTCGGCGCTGCCGCTGCCCGCGCTGCTCTTCCTGTGGAGTTGGCGCATCGACGGCGAATCCCCGCGCCGTTCGCTCCTGCGCGTGCTGCCGTTCGTGGGCGCGATGCTGCCGTGGGCGGTGGGCGAGCTGGCGCTGCGACAGCACTCCGCCGCGGCCGCCCGATTCGCCTTCGATGGGCCCCATCTCGCGGCGGCATTCGCCCACCTGCTCCAGGCGCTGGCTGGCGTGGAGCACGCCGCCGGCTGGCTGCGCTCGTGGGCCGACGCGCGGCCATCGCTGCCCGCGTTCGCGCTGCTCGCCCTAGCTGCGCTCGGCCTGCCCGACCGCGCCGGGACCTCCGCGGGCACCCAATCCCGGGTGCCCGCCCGGGAGGGCCTGCTGTTCGGCGTGGCTTGGTGCGCGGCGTTCACCCTGCCGGTGTGGCCGGTGGCGTATGCCTGGAGCGGCTACTACTACACGCTCGCGGCCGCGGGCGGCGCGCTGCTCGTGACGTATGCCGCCGCTCGGCTCGCACGCTGGGGATGGATCGTGTTCGCCGGCGCGCTGCTCTGGTGGCATGCCGCCGGCATTTCGCCGCCCGCATTCGCGCTGCGCGAGGACCCGTGGACGGGCACATCGCACCTGACCTCGTTCTATCTCGAACGGGCCTCGTCGCTCTCGAGCGAGCTGCGCGCGTCGCTCGAGCGAGCGTGCCCCAGGGTGCCGCGCGACACGCGGTTCTTCTTCGCGACGCTGCCCTCGTGGGCCGGCTTCCAGATGGGCAATGGTCCGTCCGTGCGTCAGCTCTACCACGACGACTCCGTGGAATCGCACTTCTACTCGGCTTTCAGCGAGAGCACCGCCGCGCGGCATCCCGTGCGCTTCCTGTTCTGGAACGGCGCCGGGTTCGATCGGCTCTATGCGGCCGAACGCGATCCGCTGTTCCAGGTGGGCAGCGACCTGTTGCTGCTCGACCGCCCCTCGGGCGCCGCGTGGGCGTTTCGTCGCGGGCTTGAGGAAGGGGGCGAACGATTGGACCACTGGTACTGGCTGGGATGGGCGTCGCTCTGGAGCGGCCGACGCGAGCTGGCCGAGCGAGCGTGGCGCGAATGGGGCGCGCGCGACGACAGCCTCGCCCGCCTCCTCTGGCTGCGGAAGGCGAAGGGCTCGCTCGAGGACGGCGACACGCTCGCGGCCCGCCGCCAATTGGTGGAAGCCGTGCGCAGCGGCATCGGTTCTCCCGAAGCGCATGCCATGCTGGGCATGTTGCTCCAGCGGGTGAACGCCAAGTATGCGCTGCTCGAGACCAAGGTCGCCGTGGAACTGAAACCCCTGGACTGGCTCGCGCGGCGCGACCTCGTGGAGGGCCTCGTGGCCGCCCGACTCGACGAGCCCGCGGCCGCGAATCTCGAGCAATTGCAGCGCGTGATGCCCGACTGGCGGGAGGACACGGTGGCCGTGCGGCTCGACGCGAGGCTCCGATCGCGTCGCCCTCCGGCAAGCGGCGTGGCGGAGTTCGGACCCGGAGGGTTGCGATGAAGACGGGCCGGGTGGAGGTCAGGCTTTTCGAGAGTGCCGTGTTGCGCGACAACGCCGCCGGCGACCCGCACGTGCGCCGCGTCCCCGTCTACCTGCCGCCCTCCTACGACGAGAATCCGATACGTCGCTATCCCGTCGTGTTCGTGCTCACGGGGTTCACGGGGCGCGGCCGCATGCTGCTCAATGACAATCCCTGGAGCCCGTCGCTCGACGATCGCATGGACCGGTTGATCGCCGAGGGTTCACCCGAGCTGATCCTCGTCATGCCGGACTGCTTCACGCGCTTCGGCGGCTCGCAGTACGTGGACTCTGGCGCCACCGGTCGCTACGAGACGCACCTGCTCGAAGAGCTCGTGCCGTGGGTGGACCGCACGTACCGCACGCTGGCCGCGCGCGAGCACCGAGGCATCGCGGGAAAGTCGTCGGGCGGCTTCGGCGCGCTGAGACTGGGCATGCTCCACCCGCGGGTGTTCGGCGCGATCGCGTGCCACAGTGGCGACATGTTGTTCGAGTACTGCTACCGCCCGGACTTCCCCCGGACGATCTCGATCCTGCAGCAAGCGGGCGGCGCGAAGCGCTTCCTCGAGGCGTTCGAAGCCAAGCCCCAGAAAGGCAAGGACGACTTCCTCGCGCTCAACATCCTCGCCATGGCGGCGTGCTATTCGCCGGATCCCCACGCCGAGTTGGGCGTGGGGCTGCCGTTCGACCTGGCCACCGGGCTGCCGCGGAGCGACGTGTGGGAGCGCTGGCTCGCGCACGATCCGCTCACGCTGTTGGCCGCGCACGCCGAGGCGCTGCACGGGCTGCGGCTGCTGTGGCTCGATTGCGGCGGTCGCGATGAGTACCACCTGCACCTGGGCGCTCGAGCGTTCGTGGCGACGCTCGAGCGATTGGGGATCGCGCATCGCTACGAGGAGTTCGACGACGGCCACATGAACGTGCCCTACCGCTACGACCGGAGCCTGCCGGCCTTGGCACAGGCGCTCGCGGGGTGAACGTGGCCGCCGCGCCGCTGGTGGTCCAGGCGCTCGTCCGACGCTTCGGCCGGATCGAGGCCGTGGCCGGCGTGTCGCTACGGGTGGATCCGGGCGAGATCGTGGGCTTCCTTGGCGCGAACGGCGCGGGCAAGACCACCACGCTCCGCTGCGTGGCCGGCCTGCTCACGCCCGACCAGGGCCGCGTCACGGTGGCGGGCGCTGATCTCGCGCGCGACCCACGCGTGGCGAAGGCGCGGCTCGGGTTCCTGCCCGACCGCCCGTTCCTCTACGACGCGCTCTCCGCCCGGGAGTTCCTCGCGTTCGTCGCGGCGTTGTACGACCTGCCGGCCGATGCCGCGGAGCGCCGTGCGGAAGCGCTCCTCGAGCGGTTGGGCCTCGCGGCCGACGCCAGCCGCACGCTCGAAGGCTACTCGCTCGGCATGCGACAGAAGACCGCCCTGATCGCCGCGCTGCTCCATTCGCCGCCGCTGTTGTTGCTGGATGAACCCCTGAACGGACTGGACCCCGTCTCGACGCGCGCGTTCAAGGATCTGTTGCGCGAGCACGCGGCGGCAGGCGGTGGCGTGCTCGTGAGCACGCATCTGCTGGATGTGGCCGAACGACTCTGCGATCGGGTCGTCATCCTGCGCGCGGGTCGCGTGGTGGCCGAGGGCACGCTCGAGGCGTTGCGCGACGGCCACGCGGATCGCTCGCTCGAGGACGTGTTCCTGGAGTTGGGCGTGCCGGGCGGACCGGCATGAACTCGCGCGTCGTGGCGCGCACGGTCTGGACGCTGGCGCGACGCTCGCTGTGGTCCGGCGGCCGCCCGCGACGCGGGCTGCTCACACTCACGCTCACCGCGCTCATGGCGGCCGCGTTCGGCCTGGGATTCCTGGCGCTGTTCTCCCAGGTCTACGACAGCGGGCTGCCGCGGGCGGTCTCGACGCGCCTGGTCGGCTGGGCGTTCACGCTCTCCGTGCTCATGCTGGCACTGGGCGACCTGCACGCGGTGGTCTCCGCCGCCGTCACCGCGCCCGACCTGGATCGCCTGCGCGCCGCACCGCTCACCACGGCGCAACTGCTGGGGTTGAAGCTCGTGGAGACACTGCCGCGCACGCTTCCGCCCGTGCTCGCCATCGCGCTGCCCGCCGCCCTCGGCTACGGCCTCACGCACGGCGTGATCGCGCTCGTGCCGCTCGTCGTGACGATGCTGCTTCTATGGGCACTGCCACTGGCGCTCGGCACGTTGCTCGCGCTCCCACTCCTCCACCTGGCGCCCGCGACGCGGCTGCGCGAGCCGTTGGCGTTGCTCGCCACGCTCGCGTTCGTGGCGGGCTGGCTCGTGAACGCCTTCTGGATGCCGCGGCTCGCGCTGGAGGTGACCGACCTTGGCGGCGCACTGCGAATGCTGCCCGCGCCACCCGACTGGTCGCCCGCCACGTGGGCGGCGAGCGCCCTCGCGGCCGAGCCCCGGCCGGCCCGCGAAGCGCTGGCGGCGTGCGCCGTGGCGCTGGTCGTGTCGGTGGCCACCACCGCATGGGTCGCCGCACGACTGCTGCCCGCCGCGCAAGCGAGGGCCGCGAGCAGCGCCAGTCGCTTCACGCACGCGAGCGCCCGCCGCGCCCCAACGCTCGCGCTCGCGTTCCTGCGTCGCGACGCCGCACTCGCCTCGCGCGACTGGCCGGTGCTGCTGGATGCGCTCGCGAACCTCGCGCTCTGGTCCCTGCTCCCGCTTGCGCTCCTGCCCATCGCTCCGTTGCCGCCCCAGGTCATCGCGCGCGACATGTTGATCGCGCTCTCGGTGAGCCTCGGCAACGACGTGGCGGCGCGCGCGCTGCCGCTCGAACGTGCCTCGCTCGCGTGGGCGCGACTCTCGCCGGTGGGCGGAGCACGCTGGGTGCGACTGCGCGCCCTCGGTGTGGCACTGGCGGGCGGTGCCTTCATCCTGACCGCGCACGCGCTCGTGTGCGTGGCGTTCGGACTGCGCGGCGCCGCGGCGCTGGACGTGTTCGTGTTCGCTGCGGCCGCGGGCGCGAGCGCGCTGGCCACGGGGCTCCTGCTGGGTGCCCGGTTCGGCGAGGCGGCGTGGACCGATCCGCGCGCAATGCTCGGACCGGGTGGCCGCATGGTGAGCGCGGGAACACTGCTCGCTCAGGCGGCGGTGTGGCTTCTGCTCGCCCACTCGCTGCAGTTGGCACCGGTGGCGCCGCTCCCCGGCGTGCTACTGCTTGCGGCGGGCGTGGCGTTCTCAGCGGGCGCACTCGCGCTCGCCGCGCGCGTCGTGGAGCGCCGGGAGTACATGCCCGACTGATCGCGGCGCCTCCAGAGTTGACGGTGCCCGGCGCGCCACGCACCCTGCTCGCATGAGCGCGAAGGACTTCCGCTTCCTGCCCGAGTACCAGAAGTATGACCGCAAGAGCCGCGAGGATCCCGGCTACTGGTATCGCCCGAGCATGGGACTCCAGAAGTTGGAGCGCGTGCGATTCCCCTGGTTCCGCAAGCGGCTCCCCGAGCTCGACGGCCTCGAGGTGCTCGACATCGGCTGCGGCGGCGGCATCCTCGCCGAGGACCTGGCGCGCGACGGTGCCAAGGTGACCGGGCTCGATCCCTCACGGGCCACGCTCCAGGTGGCGCGGGCGCACGCACGCCGCGAGAAGCTCGCCATCCGCTACCGGCACGGCTTCGCCGAGGCGCTCGACGAGCGCTCGCACTACGACGTGGTGTTCGCGGTGGACGTGCTGGAGCATGTGGAGGATCTGACCGCCACGCTCGATGCCGCACTCCGCGCGCTCAAGCCCGGAGGCTGGTTCGCGTTCCTCACGCACAATGCCACGCCGGACTCGTTCATGGAGATCATCTGGAACTGGGAGTATGCGCGTGGCAGCTCGTCGCGCGGCCACCACGACTTCCATCGCTTCATCACGCCCGACCAACTCATCTCGGCACTGCGCAGGCGCCGCGTTCGAATCGAGTCACTGTCCGGCATCCGCTGGTCCCCGCGCGTGGCGCTCACCGACTCGCTCGCCGTGAGCTACATGGGCGTGGCGCGAAAGGCCGGGCGATGAGCGGGCCCGTCGCGAGGCGAGTGCTCGCCGTGGTACCCGACCTGTTCTTCGCCGTGCGCATCGCCGCCACCGCAAGATCCGCTGGCGTCGAACTGGAGTTGGTGACGCCGCAGCGGGCCGCCGCCCGGCTCGCCGAAGCACCGGCCACACTCGTGCTGCTCGACCTCCACACGCAGGACGCGGTGACACTGGTGGCGGCGCTCAAGTCGGCCGCACCCGCCACGCCGCTCGTGGGCTTCTACTCGCACGTCGAGACGACGCTCCGCCGCGACGCCCTGGCCGCGGGCGCCGACGTTGCACTGCCCCGATCGCAGTTCGTGGTGAAGCTCGCGGGGCTTTTGCAGAACGGCGTCGCGGCCCTGCGGGCCGCGGACCCAGAAGGCATCGATCTGTGATCGTCGAGGAAGAGGCCCAACTCCTCGCCATCGCCCGCGACATGCGCACGGTGGCGGTGCTGGGCATCAAGGACGGCCGCGATCCCGACGCACCCGCGTTCACGATCCCCTCGCTGTTGGCGAAGTCCGGCGTGCGCGTGATCGGCGTGAACCCGGTCGTCAAGCAGGCGCTCGGCTCGCCCACGCTCGCCTCGGTGGCCGAACTGCCCGCGGGCGTGGACGTGCTGGATGTATTCCGGCCCTCGGAGGCGATCCCCGCGCACGCCGAGGAACTGATCGCGCTACCCGCGGTCCTGCGTCCCGCGGTGGTGTGGCTGCAGTCGGGCATCCGCCACGACGAGGCGGCCGCCCGGCTCGTGGCCGCGGGCTACCGCGTGGTGCAGGACCACTGCCTCGGCGTGTACAGGCGCCGCTCGCGGCGCGCGAGCGCCCCCTGACGCACCCGTCGCGAATGGTGACGTTGCCCGTCCACCCGTTCGATGAAGGAGACCCCCGATGCCGACGAGGCCGTGCGCACGGACGGCTCGCGCGACTAGGCCGCGTCCTCGTCGGTCTGCAGGCTGAACGTCAGACGGTCACCGGGCGCTGCGGCGGCGGTCCCCATCTTGATCTTCAAACGCAGATTGTTCGCGCTGTCCGCCTGACGGATCGCCTCGTCCAGCGTGATGGCTCCCGTTCGGTGCAACTCGAACAACGCTTGATCGAAGGACTGCGAGCCGTCCTGCGCATTGGCCTCGATCGCGGCCTTGAGCGCCAGGATCTCACCCTTGCTCACCAGGTCCGCGACGCGCGGGGAGTTGAGCATCACCTCGATCGCGGCCACGCGGCCCCTGCCGTCGGTGCGCGGGACCAACCGCTGCGAGACGATGCCACGCAGGTTCAAGGCCAGCTGGGCGTAGAGCTGGGCGTGCGCCTCGCTCGGGAAGAAGTTCATCACTCGCTCCACCGCTTGGTTCGCATTGTTCGCGTGCAGGGTGCCCAGCACGAGGTGACCCGTCTCGGCGAAGTGCAGCGCGGCCTCAACGGTCTCCACGTCGCGCATCTCGCCGATCAGGATGACATCGGGCGCCTGACGCAGGGCGCTCTTCAGGCCCGAGGCGAATGTCGCGGTGTCCACGCCCACCTCGCGCTGCGTCACGACGCAGCCCTTGTGCGGGTGCACGAACTCGATGGGGTCCTCGATGGTGAGGATGTGGCCGCGCGAATGCAGGTTCCGGTGGTCGATGAGCGCGGCGAGCGTGGTGGACTTGCCCGAACCGGTGGCACCGGTGACGAGGATGAGGCCGCGCTTCTGCATGATGATCTCGCGCAGCGAGCCCGGCAGGCCGAGTTGGTCCGCGTTCGGGAAATCGATCGGGATCAAGCGCGCCACGAGGCCCGTCTCGCCGCGCTGGCGGAACAGGTTCAAGCGAAACCGCCCCACGCCCGGCACCATGCGGGCCACGTTCAGCTCCCGCGTGCGATCGAACTCGTCCTGCTCGCTCGGCGAGAGCACTTCGCGGATCAGGCGGTCCACTTCGCCGGCCTCGAGCACGTGCTGGAATGCCGGCACGGTGGAACCGTCCACGCGATAGAGCGGCGGGGACTCGGCGGTCAGGTAGAGATCGGAGCCCCGGTGCTGCGCGAGCCCGGTGAGCAGGTCATCGAGATGCATGGATTCTCCGTGTACGCGAGGGGATCACCGACCGAACAGCCCGGCCTTGCGGGCCGGGTCGGGCGGGGCGACCCCCGGCGAGGCTGAGCCTGGCCGCACGAAAGCGCCGGGCGTCGACGGCGGCTTGGCGGAGGGCGCCCCCGGAGCGGACGGGCTCTCGAAGACCGAGGGGTTCGACGCATGGCGCGCCGCGTCACTACGCGCGAGTCGGCCCTGCATCACGAGTTCGCGCAGGTGCTGGTCCAGGCTGATCATGCCCTGGTTGGCGCCCGTCTGGATCACCGACAGGATCTGCGCGGTCTTGTCCTCGCGGATCAGGTTGCGAAGCGCCGGCACCCCCACCAGCACTTCCACCGCGGCGACGCGCCCCTTGCCGTCCTTGGCGGGCAACAGCGTCTGCGCCACCACACCCTCCAACGACTCCGACAGCATGGTGCGGATCTGCGCCTGCTGCCCTGACGGGAAGATATCGATGATGCGGTCGATGGTCTTGGCCGCCGAGTTCGTGTGCAACGTGGCGAACACCAGGTGGCCCGTCTCAGCGGCGGAGATGGCCAACTGCGTGGTCTCGAGGTCGCGCAACTCGCCCACCAGGATCACATCGGGGTCCTCGCGGAGCGACGCGCGCAGCGCCGCCGAGAACGACCTGGTATGCGGCCCGACCTCGCGCTGGTTCACGAGACAGCGCTTGGACTCGTGCACAAACTCGATCGGGTCTTCCACCGTGACGATGTGGCCGCGCAGCGTCTCGTTCACGTAGTTCACCATCGCCGCGAGCGTGGTGGACTTGCCCGAGCCCGTGGGGCCGGTCACCACGACGAGCCCGCGCTCCTTCTCGGACAGCGTCTTCAACACGCCGGGCATGCCGAGCTCTTCGAGTGTGCGGATCGTCGTCGGGACCAGCCGGAACACCGCGGCCTCGCCGCGGTTCTGCATCATCACGTTGGCACGGAAGCGTGACAGTCCGGGAATCTCGAACGCGAAGTCGATGTCGCGAAACTCCTCGAACACGCGCTTCTGGTCGTCCTGCATGATGTCGTAGATGGCCGCGTGCGCGTCATCGCGCGCGAGCGGCGGCATCTCCAGGCGCACCATCTCGCCACGGATGCGCAACAGCGGTGGGAGCCCGGACGAGATGTGCACGTCCGAGGCGCCCTGGTCATGGGCGAAGCCGAGCAGCGCGGTGAGGTCGAAGGCCATGGCCGTTCCTAGGAGAGGACCCGCGCCGCTTCGGCCGGGTCGAGACGGCCCAGAGTGACGAGCGCGTCGAGTTGTCGGCTGAGTTCGCGATAGCCGTCGGCTGCCGCGAGCGTGCGCAGCCAGCCCACGGCCTCGCCCTCTCGCAATGCCGCTCGCACCGCATCGCTCACCAGGAGCACCTCGAACACCGGTCGGGCGCGTGCCATCTCGGAAACACCCGTGCTGCCATCCGGCTCCACGCACGCCATGCGCTGCTGGATCACCAGTCGCAGGCGATCGGCGAGGATCTGCGCACCGCCGGTGCGCGAGGCGAGAAAGTCGATGAGCGCGAAGCTGTCGCTCCAGTCGGTCGTGGCGAGCATCAGGCGCCCCGTCGCCTCGCTTGCGAGCACGTCGGACACATTCTCGCCGGTGAACACGTCGTCGAGTGCGACCACGTCCGCATTCTGGCCCACGACGATCTCGCGCCAACAGCGGCGCGCGTGCTCCGGAGCGAGCTTGAGTCGCGTGGCCAGCGGCAGCGGCGCCCCGGTGACGCGTTCGAACGCGATGCTGCGGCGCCCGTCGAGCGACACGGCGGCGAGCAGGCTGGCGAGCGTGGTGGAGCAGCCCGCACGCGCCGGGCCCGAGACCAGCACCAACCCGGCGGCCTGATCGAGTACGCCGCGCACGCACGCCAGGTCGAGCGGGTCGAACCCGAGATCGTCGAGCGATGGCACCAGGCTGCTCGCCTCGCGGATTCCGAGCGTGATCGCCAGACCCGCCTCTCCGCCAAGCAGCGACACGTCGAGCAGGAGTTCCTCGCCATCCAGGGGACACAGCGCGCGGCCCTGGGCGTGGGTCTGTTCGCCGTCGAACGCGGGGCCACCCAGGGCCTCGAGCCGTGCGAGCAGCAGGTAGACGATGCTCGCGGGCCCCGACCCGGCGAACACGAGCCGTCCGCCCACGCGGTGGTACACGCCCAACGATTCACCATCGGGCAGGAAGTGGATCTCGTGGGCCTGTGCAGCAAGTGCCGCACGCAGGTGCCCCGCCAGAAGTTGGTCCCCCGAACCCTCGCGCAGCGCCAGCGCGCGTTGGGCGAGCGGCGTGGGGTGGGCGGCGATCAGCCGTACGGCGCCGTCCCCCCGCGCGCTCGCCAGTTGGTCGAGCACCTGTTCGATCATGGAGGGCACCGCGACACTCGGCACCACGCGCGTACCGGCAACGCGTTCGAGCTCTGCGATGGCCCCGCGATCGGTGGGGTCGCCGAATGCCACCGACAGGGTATCTCCCGAGCGGACGAGCGGCACCGCGAGCAACCGGCGCAACAACCCCTCGGGGAATCCGCGGACCAGCTCGGGGTCGAGCGCTTCGGGCGTGAGGTCGAGGTACGTGAAGCCGAGCTGCCGCGCGAGCGCCCAGCCGATGTCGTGTTCGCTCGCCGCGCCCAGCTCGACCAGCGCCGCACCGACGCGCTGGCCCGTGCCGCGCTGATGCACGAGCGCAGCCTGGATCTGCTCGGCGGTGACGACTCCAGCTTCGAGCAGGATATCGGTGATCGTCGGAATGCCCGGACGGACCCGTCCCACGCGGAGAACCTCCTGATGACAGGTGGTCACATGTGGGATCTGAGGATGGGCAGCCCCGGGGGGGTCATCGGAGGGACCCCCCGGCGACTTGAGCGCGTTCGGGGCCGTGCACGAATCGATCCGCGTGCGTGGATCCGGCCCTGTCCGCGGCCCTGCCCGCCGCCTGTCGTGCGTCAGTGATTCCGCACCCCTTACGCGTCAGTGATTCTGCACCCCCCGCCGGTCAGGCGGACCGGGCTGAGGGTGGGACGGCGAAGGGCTTCTTCCAGTGGTGTGTCGGCTTCGGTTTGCGGCGGTTCGTGTAGGTGCCGATGCCCTTGCTCCGGGCCTTGGGTTTGGGTCGCGGCGAGCGGCGTTCGTCGTTCTGGGGCGATCCTGGAGCGTCGATTTTGGAGTTGAGGCGCGAGGCGCGGGGTCCACGCCGGTTGGTGAGCGTGAAGTCGGTGGTCGGGGAGGGCTGCTCGGCGATGAGCCCACGCGTGGGATGCAGCACCAGCATACGCCCATCGAGCAGTTCACGGACCTCGACACGTGCCTTGTGGAACGATCGACCTGAGGGACCCGGCGGGATCTGCACCCAGCGCCCGGCGACCCGGATGGTGTTGTCGCGAGCGACGACGCGCTGGTAGGTGCAGGCGAGGGTGCGGTCGAGGTCGCGCGGCGCGGGCCGGAAGTCGGACACGGCCTCCGCAGCGGCGCAGGCGTGACGTGCATTGTGCTCGGCGATGAACCGGGGCAGGTAAGCCCGTGCGGCTTCGAACGTGGTGTGCCCGAGCAGGAGCAACTCGGCTGCCAGTCGGTCCTGGAGCGTGCCCCACAGGCGTTCGATGCGTCCCTTGGCCTGAGGGCTGGTGGCCGCGATGAAGCGCACGCCGAGCAGCTCGAGCATGCGGCCGAAGTGGGTCGGGTCCTGCTTGCCGGCCAGCTCCTCCTCGAGCGACCAGTGGTCATCGTTGCGGATCAGGATGCCGCTGCGGTCGCCGTACATCTCGCTGGGCACGCCGTGCCGGGTGAGCAGCTCGCGCATCAGGGTCATGTAGCCATGCAGGTCCTCGGTCGGCCGCAGCGTCAGGGCGAGGATCTCACTCGTGGCATCGTCAATCGCCCCGAGCAACGTCCACAGCGGCCCGGTCGTGTCGAACCACTGGAACGGGCTGCCATCGATCAGCACCATCATGCCGCGTCGTGGCTTGCGATCGCGGCGTCGGCGATGCTTCGGTCCCCGACGACGACGCTTGGGTGGCAGCTTGCGCTCCTGGCGGATGCGCCGCACCGAAGCGGGGCTCACCGCCAGCTTCTTGCCGTGGAGCAGGTCCGCGATGTGATGGTCGTTGAGCTTGACCTCCCCGGTCAGCAGATCCACCACCTTGTCGCGCAGCTCCTCCGACAGCCGCCGGGGCGAGACCCGCCCTCGGTTGCCGTGGATCACGCCCTTGGCGCCGCCCTCCCGCACCTGTCGCCGCAGCCGCTTGAACTGACTCCGGCTGATGCCCAGGCTGTCGGCGCCTTCCTGATTCGTCAGCTTCCCTGCCAACGCGGCTTGGATCACACCCAGCCGCCGGGCGTCGCGTGTTCCCATGAGGATCAGTTCCATGGGGGTGCATATTCACTGACGCGTTAGCAGGGTGCGTTTTCACTGACGTCCCACAGCCCCTGGAGCTTTATCTTGCTGCCCCGCGCGCACGGGGCCTATAGTCGCGCGTTCCCACCGCCAGCTTCACGCCCTGCCGAGGGTCCGAGCCATGAGCACCTCCACGCTTCCGACCTACCAGAACCTGTGCATCGAGCGCC
>JANNKI010000140.1:0-4323 GCA_031396225.1 bacterium
CGTGATGATCACCACCGCGGTGCTGGTCAGGCTGCTCCTCATGCTTCTGAACGGCGGGAATCTCATCCGATGAGCCTGGCGCGCGCCTCCACTCCGGCGTTGGTGGGCCTCGCCGGCCTTGCACTCGTGGCGTACGCGGTCGCCGAGCGTTCGCTGGCGCCGGTGCACGCGGAGGCCTACACGAAGAAGCTCGCCGCCGTTCGCCTCATGAAGCGCGCCGAGGCCACGATCTCCGAGGCCAAGCGCGAGCGCGGCATTGCCACGGACGCTCACAACGACCCGGACGGGAGCGGCGTCATCGGACCCCAGTTCACGCTCATCACCACCGACCGCGGCGCCCAATCGGCCAAGCAGCTCGCGGCGCATCCGAACTTCGCTGCGCTGGTCACCCAGTTGATGCTGCAGGCAGGCGTGCGCTCCGGCGACCTGGTGGCGGTGGGGTTGACGGGCTCGCTGCCGGGGATGAACCTCGCGGTGTACGCCGCGTGCGGTGCGATCGGCGCTGAACCGGTCGCCGTCACCTCGGTTGGCGCGTCGATGTTCGGCGCCACGGACCCGGAACTCACCTGGCTGGATATGGAATCGCTGGCCGTGGCCAAGGGGCTCTGGCCCTGGCGGTCCGTCGGCAGCTCGCTGGGAGGCGGGGGCGACGTGGGCCGCGGCCTCTCCCCGGCGGGGCGCCAGTTGCTGCTCGACGCGATCGAGCGGAACCAGGTCCGCCTCCTCGAGGGGTCGAACCTGATGGACGCCGTCAGGGCACGCGTCGTTCTCTACGACTCGGTGGCGAAGGCCCGGGGGAAGCAGATCAAGCTCTACGTCAACGTGGGCGGCGGCATCGCGAGTCTGGGCGGCAGCCAGAACGGGCGTCTCATACCGACCGGGCTCACCCGCCGGCTTGCCGCGCGCAGTTACCCCAACCGCGGCGTGATCAACGTCCTCGCCGAGCGCGGCATCCCGGTCCTCCATCTCCTGCAGGTCGAGAAGCTCGCGCGTGAGCACGGCATCGTGGACGATCAGGGCCGCCGCGTACGACCCGGCGAGGGGATGCTGTTCATCAAGTACAAGTACAACCTCTGGATCGTGGCGGCGGCCGCCGTGCTGGTGCTGCTCGTCAACTTGTTCGTGCTGCGCCTGGACCTGCGCCACAAGCTGCTGGGCCAGCCTCACCCGGAAAGGACGCCACTGGCATGAGACTCGCCCGCCCCCTGGCCATCGCGGCTGTCTCGCTCGCCGCCGGGATCCTGCCGTCCGCAGCCGCGAACGCCGTCAAGTGGGAGGCGATCGAGCGGCTGCCTGGTCAGTCACCGGTGATCGTCATGGTCGAGGAGAAGCCGAGGAACTACTTCCGAATCAGGCCCGGGCACCCGCTCACCGTCCCGATCGAGGGACCGGCGCGGCTTCGCGTGGTTTCCCGTCTCGAGTTGCCGCCTGGAGCGAAGCAGGTGGTGTCCTACAGCCTGCGGGTCGCCGAGGGCGACAAGGAGCTGAACCGTGCGGACACCGAGAGCTCGGCCTCCAGTCAAGTGCGTGACACCGAGGGGAAGCGGCTGATCGGCAAGAGCCGGCGTCTGGGCGTGGACATCCCCGCGGGCAGGCATGTGCTGACGCTCTCGGTCGAGGGCGCCCCCGCGTTGCTTGTTCGGCTCCACCAGGCGGCTCCGGCCCGGGGAGGGGAGCCCACGGTCACGCTGACGCCGATCGAAGCGCCGCGCAGCGTCACGGTCCAGGAAGGGGAGAAGTCGATTCCCTACTACAGCGTGCTGCCCGGACGCCCGGTGAAGCTGCGCGTGGTCGGCCCGACCTCCGTCGACCTCATCTGCCGGCTGGACTTCGATGCCAGCATGCGCGGCCCGCAGACCTACCGTCTGGGCCTCTCCGAGCGCGGGAGGCGCTTCCGCGAACTGCAGTTCAAGACCACCAAGGCGACCACGGCCGTATACGCTGACCTCGCCGATCGCGTGCCCTCCAAATTCGACCGGGTGCGCTTGCCGATCGGCGGCGGGCTTCATGAGATCACCATCGAGCTGCTGTCGCCGCCCCGTGGTTCGGCCGAGATCCATGCGCGCATCCCACAGCCGACCGTGGGGCCTCAGGAGTGAGCCAGCCCGCGAGCGCCGCCTCGCTGCTGCTCACCATCCTGGTCATGACGACCGCGCCTGCGGCCCACGCGGCGCGCGGCCAGAGCCTGAGCTTGGTCACGAGGTTCTCCAGCTACTACGACGACAACCTCCTCGAGTACTCGGCCGGGCAGATCCGCGACTTCGAGCTCGGCCTCAATCCCGACCGATACGCGATCGAGACCCGTGACGACCTCGTGTTCAACCCGCTGGTGGCGGTGACGTGGGAGCTCGACCGGGGCCGCGGCCGGCGGCAGGCGCTGCGCATCAAGGCCGAGGGGAACTACCACGCCAGGAACGGCAATGCGGATTTCGGCTCCGGGAGCCTCAGGTGGAGTGAATCGTGGTCACGGGACCGCCGGCTCACGCTCTCCTACTACGTGTTGCCGCGCTACTACCTGCGTCAGCTTTTCGATGACGACGCGATGCCGGCCTACGCGGGCCTGACCAAGTACCGGCGCGCGGATATGAGCCTGCAGATCGCTTCCGCTGGTTGGACTCAACGACTCACCCCCAGGATCCTGCTCGACCTCGGCTACCAGTACGAACGGCGAGACTACAACCATGACTTCGATGAGCGTGACTCGGACCTCCACCAGGGCGAGTTCGGCGTGAGCCTGGTACGGCTTCCCCAGCGCGGGACCGTCCGCCTGGGCGGAGGCTACCGAGTGAGCCACGCCCGCGGAACGGACGGCAATGAGGCCGAGCCGCTCCCGGACCCCGATATCAGCTACCACGGCCTCAGCCTCGGGCTCGTGGGTCGCATGGAACTGGCCCGTGCCGGCCCCTGGCGTCTGCTCGGCGATCTGGCCTACGAGTTGGAGACGCGCGGGTACGATTCGGACCGTCCGAGCAACAAGTATCACTTCGGGCGTGACGACATCGGCCACGCGGTCGAGTTCGGCCTGCGGACCGCATACCGACCGCACTGGTCCCTGCGCGGCTTCTACCGGTTCCGGAACAACGCCAGCACGCTCGGAGTCACGGCGCCGCTCTCGACGGATCTGGGGAGCTATCGCGTGAACCAGGTGGGATTCGCAATCGAGTGGTCGGGCGATGTCTGGATGCAAGCCGCCCGGGAACCCAACAGCGACGAGGAGTCACAGCCATGACCCGATGGCGGATCGCCCTTGCGGCAACCTGGGGACTGGCCACCGCGGCGACGCTCGGGTCGGGCTGCCACGCCGCCCGGATCATCGCGCCTCCGTTGCCCCTTCGTGCCGCCTCGGCGAACGACTTCGGCGTGGATGTGGAGTTCGCCGAGCCGCTCGGCCGCGCCAGCGCCGAGGATGCGACGCGCTACACCATCCGTGCGGCGTCCGCTCCGGGGACGCCGCGGAGCCTCTACAGCGCCACGGTGGTGGACACGTTCTATGGCCGCGTCGTGCAGATCCTCATCGCCGACGGCCCGCTCCCCGACACGGCCGATCTCATCGTCGAGACGCAAGACGCCCGAACACTGGACGGGAAGTCCACGGGCAGTCGCTCGGTCACCTTCCGCACCGGCCTGAGCTATCGCGCGCCGCTGCGCGAACTGTTCGACTCACGGTGCAGCTCCTGTCACGGCGGGTCGCAGGCGGCCGGAAACTACCGCACGGATTCCTACGAAGCGCTCTTCGGCACGGGGACGGACACCACGCCCAACCTGGTCGTGGGCGATCCCAATTGCCTGCTGGTCCGTAGGTGCAGGCCGGGCCGTTCGATGTGGGACAAGGGGCGCCTCAGCTACCTGGACTTCGAGATGATCCTCAACTGGGTGGTGAGCTACGGCGCGCGACTGTGACTGCGGACACCCGTCCCGGTGTCCTGAGTCGAGCAGGGTCGAGAGTTCGCAAGGCCGAGGGCTGGCGGCCTGGGTCTGATTCCGCGGCGCGCTATGACCGCTCCCTCGAATTGCTGCAGCGCGTGAAGGCCTCCGGCACCGGCATCAAGGCCTGGAGCAGGAACATGGTGAGGTTGGGCGAGCAGCCGCCGCTCAGCGGTACAGCGCCTTCACCTGCCCCCAGGTCGAGACGCGCGACCGCGTCGGCGTCGCCAGCACGCAGCCGAATGCCGTGTAGTGCCGCTGGCAGGTGCTCGCCGGGGCATCGCACACGCGATGCACGTCGATGGGATAGCCATTCTGCCACGTCACGTACTGGCTGCCGAGGTAGTTGGCGCCCTGCTCCAGGTTGATCGTGGCCGCAGTGCTGTTCGCCTGGAACAG
>JANNKI010000156.1:0-9523 GCA_031396225.1 bacterium
CCGATACGCGTGCGCTTGGCGTAGTCCCACGAGATGAGCACCGCCACCGCGCCGATGGCGCAGAACAACAGCGTGAAGAGCACGGTCAGGCCGTCGTGCACGAACATGCCCTCGAACAGCGCTCGCTTCTCGTCGCGCACGCGCCACACGGCATATGCGGCCGCCGCGAGCGCGAGCAGCGCCACGATCGGGCCGCGGTTGTCGTTCGGGCGGGGTGGGATGAACTCGAGCAGCAGCAGCACGAGGCTGCCCGCGGTGAGCGCCAGCACGGGCCCGAGGGCCCACCAGTCCACGGCCAGGAAGAGCGGCTGCGGCACGACGTTCATGGGCGGACCCCCACGGTGTCCGCAGGCGAGGTCATGATCGACACTCCGGGGAGGTCGCTCTGGGACATCGCGGACTGCATGGCGCGCGACTGCGTGAGCTCGATCGTGCGGTCCAGCGCGGGCTGCATGCGGTCCAGGAACGGCTGCGGCGCCACGCCCATCCAGAAGATCAGCAGGATGATCGGCGCGAACACGAGCCGCTCGCGCAGCGTGAGATCGCTCATGCGCCGGTTTTCTTCCTGCGTGATGGGGCCGAAGACGACACGCTGGAACATCCACAGCATGTAGCACGCCGACAGGATCACGCCGGTGGCCGCCACGGCGGCCCACGCGACCTTCGTCTTGAATGCCCCGAGCAGCACCAGGAACTCGCCGACGAAGCCGTTCGTGCCCGGCAGCCCGATGGACGAGAGCGTCACGATGAGGAAGATGGCCGAGAACACCGGCACCACCTTCCACAGCCCGCCGAAGTCGGCGATCGCGCGGGTGTGGCGCCGCTCGTAGATCACGCCCACCAGCAGGAACAGCGCGCCGGTCGAGACGCCATGGCTGAGCATGGTCATCATGGAGCCCGCGAAGCCCTGCGCGTTCATCGCCATCAAGCCGAGCATGCAGAACCCCATGTGGCTCACCGAGGAATAGGCCACGAGCTTCTTGAGATCCGGCTGCACCATGGCCACGACGGCGCCATACACGATGCCGATGATGGAGATCCACGCGATCCACGGCGCGCAAACCATCAGCGCGTTCGGGAACATCGGCATGGCGAATCGCAGGAAGCCGTAAGTGCCCATCTTGAGCAGCACGGCTGCCAGGATCACGGAACCCGCCGTGGGGGCCTCCACGTGCGCGTCCGGCAGCCACGTGTGCAAGGGCCACATGGGCACCTTGATCGCGAAGGCGAACGCGAACGCGAGGAAGTACCAGAGCTGTTGCGCAGGCGCCATGGGCATGGCGTAGAACGCCGTGAGGTCGAAGCTGGGCACGCCGCTCCACTGCTTCTGCACGTGGTAGAGCGACAGGATGGCCACCAGCATGAGCACGCTGCCGGCCATGGTGTAGAGGAAGAACTTCACGGCCGCGTAGACGCGGCGCTGCCCGCCCCACACGCCGATCAACAGGTACATGGGGATGAGCATGGCTTCCCAAAATACATAGAACAGCAACAGGTCGAGGCAGAAGAACGTGCCCAGCATGCCGGCCTCGAGCGCCAGCAGCAGCGCGTAGAACTCGCGCGAGCGCTTCTCGACCGAGCTCCAGGCCCCGAGCACGGCGATGAATGTCATGAACGTGGTGAGCAGCGCGAGCAGGCCGCTCACACCGTCCACGCCCAGATGGTACTGAGCGCCGATGGACGGGATCCACGCGAGCTTCTCCTCGAATTGGAACCCGGGCGTGCCCGGCACCACGCGCCACCACAGCGGCAGGGACGCCACGAATTCGATGGCCGCTGCGAGCGTCGCCCACAAGCGCGCGGAGCGTTCGGCGCCGCGAGGCAGGAGTGCCAACAGCACCGCCGCCACCAGCGGGAAGAACACCAGGAACGAGAGCAACGGCAAGGACGTCACGCTCACCTCAGGAAGTGGAGGAACAGGGCGATCACGCCGAGCGTGATGAACAGCGCGTAGGTGCCCACGAAGCCGGTCTGGAACAGCTTCAGGATCGCGGAGCCGCCCTCGAACGTGTAGCCGATCCCGTTCACGAGGCCGTCCACCACCCTGGCGTCCCAGAACCGCCACAGCCATTCAGAGATGCCCACGAATGGACGCACGACGAGCGCGTCGTAGAACTCGTCCACCCAGTACTTGTTCTCGAGCACGCGGTGGACGCCCTCGAATCGCACGCGCAGCGCCGTGGCCATGGCCGGATTCCACAGGTAGGAGCGAAGTGCCAGGAGGATGCCGACGAGCGCCACGCCCACGGACATGACGATGAGCGTCCACTCCGTCGCGCGCGAGACCTCGTGGTGCGCGGCGGCGTGTCCTCCGGCCGACAGCACCGGGTGGAGCCAGCGCTCGAACGCGTGCCCACCCTCCTGGAACGGCATGCCGACGTATCCGCCCACCACCGACAACACCGCGAGGATCACGAGCGGCACCGTCATGGAGGCGGGCGACTCGTGCAGGTGATGCTCGGCCTCGTGCGAGACGCGCGACGGCCCCCGAAACGTGAGCACGTACAGACGCGTCATGTAGAACGCGGTCAAGCAGGCGCCGACGATGCCAGCGAGCCAGATCCCCCTGTGCCCGCTGGCCCACGCGGCGTGCAGGATCTCGTCCTTGCTGAAGAAGCCGGCGAGGAACGGCACGCCGGCGATCGCGAGCGTGGCGACCGCCATGGTGCCGTGCGTGAACGGCAGCTTCTGCGCCAATCCGCCCATGCGGCGCATGTCCTGTTCATTGCTCATGGCGTGGATCACGGAGCCCGCACCCAGGAACAACAGCGCCTTGAAGAACGCGTGCGTCATGACGTGGAAGATGCCGGCTCCGAACGCACCCACGCCGCACGCCATGAACATGTAGCCCAGCTGGCTCACGGTGGAGTAAGCCAGCACGCGCTTGATGTCGTTCTGCGCGAGTCCGATGGTTGCGGCCATGAGCGCGGTGGCCGCGCCGATGATGGCCACGACCTGCATCGTGGTCGGGGCCAGCTCGAACAGCACGTGACTGCGCGCCAGCAGGTACACACCGGCGGTGACCATGGTCGCCGCATGGATGAGTGCCGAGACCGGCGTCGGGCCCTCCATGGCGTCCGGCAGCCAGGTGAACAGCGGGATCTGCGCGCTCTTGCCGGTCGCGCCCAGGAACAGCAGCAGCGTGGCGAGCGTGATGGCGCCGGTCGTGAAGGCGGCCGGTGCGGCCGCGAACACGCGTTCGAAGTTGAGCGAGCCGGTATGGGTGATGAGCATGAAAGCGCCCAGCATGAAGCCGAAGTCGCCGATGCGGTTGACGATGAACGCCTTCTTGCCGGCCTCGGCCGCACTCGGGCGCTCGTACCAGAACCCGATCAGCAGGTACGAGCACAGGCCCACGCCCTCCCAACCCACGAACATGAGCAGGTAGTTGTCCGCCAGCACCAGCGTGAGCATGGCGAACATGAACAGGTTCAGGTACAGGAAGAACCGGCGGAACGAGGGGTCGTGGCTCATGTAGCCGGTGGCGTAGACGTGAATGAGCGAGCCCACCCCCGTCACCACCAGCACCATCACCGCCGAGAGCGGGTCGAGCAGGAATGCCACGTCCGCCGAGAAGTCGCCCACGCGCATCCACGTCCACGCCAGCTCGGTGAGCTGGCGGTCGTGCTCCGGCAGCGAGGCCAGGTGCAGGACGGCGCGGAGCGCGAAGCCGAACGCCGCGAGCACCGAGCCGCAGGCCAGCCACGCGGTGCCGCGCTTGCCGAGCCGGTCGCCCAGCAACAGGTTCACCAGCACGGCCGCGAGCGGCAGGGCGGGGATGATGGCGATCATGGGGGTCATCGGCTCATCGTCGCGGAAGGGGTCACGGATCAGCCCTTGAGCAGGTGGATCTCGTCCACGAACACGGTCTCGCGCAGACGGAACAGGTGCACGATGATCGCCAGGCCGATCGCCACCTCGGCGGCGGCCACGGTCATCACGAAGAACACGAACACCTGGCCGTCCAGCGACTTCATGTGGTTCGCGAACGCCACGAACGCCAGGTTCGCGGCATTCAGCATGAGCTCCACCGACATGAAGATCACCAGCGCGTTGCGGCGCACGAGCACGCCGACCACGCCGATGGTGAACACGACGGCGGACAGCGCGATCAACCAGGACAATGGGATCACGCGTCCTCCCTGGCGCCGGTCCCCACCACGGGCCCAGCCTTGCCGCGGCCGCGCGCGATGATGATCACGCCCACCATCGCCACGAGCAGCAGGATGGACGTGATCTCGAACGGGAACAGGTAGCGCGAATAGAGCACCCGCCCGATCGCGGCCACGTTGCCGTGCTCCGCGCCCGCCATGGCGTCGTTCGCGGGCCCGAGCGTCCAGCCGCGGCGCAGCAGCGTCACGCCCACCAGTAGCAGGCCGGCGCCCGCCAACCAGCCCACGCCGCGCCGCACCGCGATCTGCACGCCGGTCTCAACGTCGTGTTGGAGGTTCAGGTACATGATCACGAACAGGAACAGCACCATGATGGCGCCGGCGTAAACCACGATCTGCACCATGCCGAGGAATTCGGCATTCAGGAGCAGGTAGATGCCGGCGAGCGAACAGAACGCCAGCACCAGGAACAGCGCGCTCGTGACCGGGTTCTTGTGCAGCACCACCATGAGTGACGTCACCACGAGCAGCGCGGCGAATCCCACGAACAGGGCCACGAGCATCAGTGCGCCCCTCTCGCGTACAGCCACAGCGCGGCGATCAACACGTTCACGATCGAGACCGGCAGCAGCACCTTCCAGCCGAACGCCATGAGCTGGTCATAGCGCAGCCGCGGGAACGTCCAGCGCACCCAGATGAAGAAGAACATGAGCGCGCCGAGCTTCACCAGGTACCACACCAGTCCCATCCACGGCGGTCCCGGGGAGAGCCAGCCGTTCGTGCCGAAGAACAGTCCCGGCCCGTGCCAGCCACCGAAGAACAGCGTCACGGCGATGGAGCTGATGACGATCATGTTCATGTATTCGCCCAGGAAGAACAGCGCCCACTTCATGGACGAGTACTCGGTGTGGAATCCGGCGACCAGCTCGCCCTCGGCCACGGGAAGGTCGAATGGCGCGCGGTTCGTCTCGGCGAACGCGGTGATCAGGAAGACCACGAACGGCAGCACCAGGTACCAGTGGAAGATGCCCCAGTTCGGGAGCCACAGGTCCCTGCCGAGCAACGGCAGCTCGAACGGCAGGCTCGCGACCCGGTACCAGCCGTCCTGCCGCTGGACGATGCCCACCAACGACAGCGTGCTCGACTTGAGGATGACCGGGATGGTCGAGAGCCCCATGGCCAGCTCGTACGAGATCATCTGCGCCGAGGAACGCAGGCCGCCGAGCAGCGCGTACTTGTTGTTCGAGGACCAACCCGCGAGCGTGATGCCGTAAACACCGAGGCTCGACATGGCCAGGAACAGCAGCAGGCCCACGTTGATGTCGGTGACCACGAACATCGGCGGCGGGCCCATGGGGATGACCGAGAACGTGACGATGGCAGGGAACACCGCAAGGATCGGCGCGATGTGGAAGATGACCTTGTTGGCCTGCGCCGGGATGAACTCCTCCTTGAACAGCAGCTTCACAACGTCGGCGATGGGCTGCAGCAGTCCGAACGGTCCCACCCGGTTCGGGCCGGTGCGCGCCTGGATGTGGCCGCAGATCTTGCGCTCGGCGAAGATGAGGTAGGACACCGCGCCCAGCAGGGCGTGCAGGATGATGAGCACCTTGACCATCGCCCAGGTCAGGGACTGCACGGCGGGGACGTTCCACAGCTCGGCCATCCTGGCGTCGTCCTCCCTAGGCTCCGACCGGCGCTGGAACGCCGGCCCTGCGCGCCGTGACGCGCAGGCCCGCGCCCACGGGCGATCCCAGACGGTTGAGCTCGGCGCCCGCGCTCGGCACGAACACCGCGCCGGCCGGCACCGAGTCGTCGATCTCGAGCGCGAGCGCGATGGCACCCGCGGGACCCGAGAGTTCCACGCGGTCGCCCGCCACGAGCCCGAGGCGCGAGCACTCGGCCGGCGACAACCGGGCGCGCAGTGGGCCCGCCAGCTTCGCCAGCGTGCTCGAACGACCGGACAGGCCGCCATCCGCGAACAGCGTGCCGCCAGAGAGCAGCCAGAGCCCCTCGCCCGCGGGCGGCCCCGTCGCGCCGTCCACCGGTTGCACGCGGGCCGGCACGCGCGCGCCTGCGAGCAACGCGCCGTCCGGGAGCAGCGAGGCGTAGCTCAAGCCCGCGAGCCCCGGCGCCAGGCGCACGAGCTCGCGGAACACGTCCTCGGCGGTGCGATAGCGCCAGTCCGCGCCCAGCTCGCGCGCGACCGCCTGGAACACCTCCCAGTCGGCACGCGTGCCGGACCCGTTCATCGAACGGGTACCCCGCGGCGACAAGGCGCGATTGGTCTTCTGCAGCCGCCGCTCGCTGTTGAGCGTGCTGCCTTCCTTCTCGGCGAACGCGGCCACGGGGAACACCACGTGCGCGCGCGCGGCCGTGCGCGTGAGGAACATCTCGTTCACGATCACCAGCTCGCAGCGCTCGAGTGCCCGCTCGACGAGCGCGCGGTCGGGCGCGCTGGCGAGCAGGTCGTCCGACACGATCCACAGCGCGCGCACCCGGCCCTCGGCCGCCGCAGCGAGTGCCTGCCGCGCGCTAAGCCCCGCGCCCGGCAGCGTGCGCCCCCACGCCTTCTCGAACCCGGTGCGCGCGGAGGCGTCCGCGGCTGCGACGTAGCCGGGCAGGTGATCGGGCACGAGCCCCATCTCCAGTGCGCCGGCGCTGTTGTGATGCGGGCCGAACGCCATGACGCTCGAGGACTCGGCGGTGATCGCACCGAGCGCCCACGCGAGATTCTCGACCGCCTGGAGCAGCGCCGGTGCCTGCGCGTGCTCGAGCACACCTCGCCCGAACAGCAGCGCCTTCCGCTCCGCCGTGCGCATGCGCCGGGCCGCCGCGGCCACCGCCTGGCCCGACACGCCGGTCTCGCCCTCGGTCTTCTCAGGCGTCCAGCTCGCGAGCGAGTCCCGGAGCGAGGCGAGCGCCTGCGCCACCTCGGGCGTCGCGCCGGGCGGGGTATCCAGGTCGAGCGCCGCACGGGTGAGCGCCAGCGTGAGCGCCAGTTCCGAGCCGGGCTTCAAGGCCAGCCAGTCGCCATCGAACCGCGGACGCGCGAGCTTCACGCGTCGCGCATGCGCCACGGTGACGTGCAGGCCGCGCTGGCGAAAGCCGCGCACCACCGCCGCCTGCGCGAGCGGTGCTTCGCCCTGCAGGTCGTCGAACAGCACGAGCACTTCCTGGGCGTCCACGAGCTGCTCGAACGTGAGTGGCGCGCGTCCGCCGCCGGAGGCGCGCAGCAGCGCGTCGCCCGCGACCGGGGCGGCCGGGCGGGTGCGCGCATCCACGTTCGGCGTGCCGAGCACGGCTCGCGCGAGCTTCTGGAACAGGTACTGCTCTTCCACGTTCAGCTTCTCGCCGCCCAGGAACGCGATGCACTCGGGGCCGTGCGTGGCCGCCAGGTCGCGCAGGCGCGCCGCGGCGTAGGCCACCGCCTCCTGGAAGCCCGCGGGCTGCAGCGCGGCGCCGGTGCGAACGAGCGGTGCGGTCAGCCGCTCGGCCGCGTTCACGAAGTCGTGGCCGAAGCGGCCACGCACGCACAGGTACTCCTGGTTCACACCGCGGTATTCGGTGCCGCGCGCGCGCAGGATCTCCATGCCGCGCACACCCAGCCGCACCGAGCAGCCGTTCGGGCACCATTCGCAGATGGTGATGTGCTGGCGCAGGTCCCACGGACGCGCCTTGAAGCGGTAGGGCAGCGCGGTGAGCGCACCGACCGGGCACACCTCGACGCAGTTGCCGCACTGCTCGCAGTTGAGTGGCTGGCGGTCGAACGACGAGATCTCGGTGTGCACGCCGCGCTGGTGCGCGGTCAGCGCGTTCTCGCCCATCACCTCGTCGCAGTAGCGCACGCATCGCATGCAGACGATGCAGCGGTTCGCTTCCTTCTTGACGATCGGGCCCAGGTCCTCGCTGTCGAACGTGCGCTTGGCCTCTTCCATCCGGGAGAAGTCGGCGCCGAACGCGAACGCCAGGTCTTGAAGCTGGCACTCCCCACCCTCGTCGCAGACCGGGCAGTCGAGGGGGTGGTTCACGAGCAGGAACTCCATCACGCCCTGGCGCGCCTGCGTCGCCACGATCGAGGCGGTGCGCACGTGCATGCCGTCCGAGACGAAAGTGGTGCAACCCGTCTGCACCTTGGGCATCCACGCGATCTCGGGGCTCCCGTCGGGACCCAGCACGGGCAGGCGATCAGGGCCGAGTCTCGGCGTGCCCACCTCGACCACGCAGATGCGGCACGCGCCAAGCGGCGGGAGCTTCTGGTGCGAGCAGAAGATCGGCACGTGCACCTCGGCGGCGCGCGCGGCATCGGTCACCAGCGTGCCGACCGGCACGCGCACCGAGTGTCCGTCAATCGTCACCTGGACGAGTGCGCTCACCCGCGCACCCCCGCCACCTCGTCGCGACGCCGGTTCACCGCGCAGGCCTTGTGCTTCACATGGAACTCGAACTCGTCGCGGAAGTGCTTGAGCGCACCCTGAACGGGCATCGCCGCGGCGTCTCCGAGCGCGCAGAAGCTCTTGCCGAGGATGTTGTCCGCCACGTCCGCCAACAGGTCGATGTCGGCCTCGCGCCCATGGCCGTTCTCGAGGCGCTCGAACACCTCGCTCATCCAGTAGGTGCCCTCGCGGCACGGCGTGCACTTGCCGCACGACTCGTGCTCGTAGAAGCGCGTCACGTTCCAGAGCGCGTCCACGATGCAGGTCTGGTCGTCGATCACGATCACGCCGCCCGAGCCGAGGTACGTGCCCTTGGCGCTCATGCTCTCGTAGTCGAGCGGCGTGTCCAGGTCGGCCGCGGGCAGCAGCGGCACCGACGAGCCGCCGGGGATGATCGCCTTCAACTTCAAGCCGTCACGCATGCCGCCGCAGTCCTGCTCGATCAACTGCTTCATGGAGAGCCCAAGCGGTACTTCATAGTTGCCCGGGCGCTTGACCGGTCCCGACACGCTGAAGACCTTGGTGCCGGGGCTCTTTTCGGTGCCCCATTGCCGATACCAGGCGGCGCCGTTCTTGAGGATGGGCGGCACCGCCATGAGCGTCTCGGTGTTGTTCACCACGGTCGGGCAGGAGTACAGGCCCTCGACCGCGGGGAACGGGGGCTTCAAGCGCGGCTGCCCGCGGTAGCCCTCGAGCGACGACAGCAGCGCAGTCTCTTCTCCACAGATGTAGGCGCCCGCGCCCAGATGCGTGTGGAGCTGGAAGCTGTAGCCCGAGCCGACCACGTCGTCGCCCAGCAGGCCGGCGGCGCGTGCCTCGGCGATGGCCTTGTCGAGGATGCGCTGGATGTACTCGTACTCGCCGCGCAGGTAGATGTAGCCCAGATGCGAGCCGATCGCGTAACCCGCGAGGATCATGCCCTCGATCAGGAGGTGCGGGTTCTTCTCCATCAGCTCGCGGTCCTTGAACGTGCCC
>JANNKI010000173.1:0-2642 GCA_031396225.1 bacterium
ACGCGGCGCATCGAATGGGCCATCGGCCGGACGGCGCGCGCGGTCGGAGCCGAGATCGAGGAGATCTTCCATGCGCTGCCGCCGCGCGACGTTCTGGATCTCTGGCGCCTCCGGCGCCATACGGGGCGCGTGCTCGCGTCACGTCCCGTGCGACTCGGGAGCGGCCCCGCGCAGGAGTTGTCGCTGGGGGCGGACTTGACGACGCTCCCCATTCTCCAGCTGTGGCCTCAGGACGGCGGACGCTTCATCACGTTCCCGCTCGTGTTCACCGAGGACCCCGAGACGCACAAGCGCAACCTCGGCCTCTATCGCATCCATGTCTACGACGAGAAGACGACCGGCATGCACTGGCAGATCGGCAAGGGCGGCGGGTTCCACTATCACAAGGCCGAGAAGCGAGGGGCTCCGCTCGAGGTGGCAGTGGCCGTGGGCGCCGATCCCGCCACGCTGCTCGCGGGCGTCGCGCCGCTTCCCGAGGGCATCGACGAGTTGGCCTTTGCTGGATTCCTGCGCGGCCGCGCCACGCGGCTCGCGAAGGCGCGCACGCTCGACATGCTCGTGCCCGCCGACGCCGAGTTCGTCATCGAGGGCATCGTGCCGCCGGGCGAGCGTCGCACCGAGGGACCGTTCGGCGACCACTTCGGGCACTACTCGCACGCCGCGCCCTTCCCCGTGTTCCACGTGCGGACGGTCACGCACCGGCGCGCGCCGCTCTTCCAGGCGAGCGTGGTGGGCAAGCCGCCGCAGGAGGACAAGTACATGGGCGAGGCGGTGCAGGACATGTTCACGGGCGTGCTCAAAGTGATCCACCCCGAGATCGTGGACCTGTGGGCCTACTTTGAAGCGGGCTTCCACAACCTGCTCGTGGTGGCGGTCGAGAACCGCTACGCCAAGGAGGGCATGAAGACAGCACTCGGCCTGATGGGCACCGGACAGCTCTCGCTCACCAAGGCCATCGTGCTGGTGGACGCCGATGTGGATCCGCGCGACCGCCGCGTGGTGTTCGAGTCGCTCGCCCGACACTTCGACGTCTCCGAGGACTTCCTGCTCGTGCCCGGCGTGCCGCTCGACACACTCGACTTCACGAGCGGACGCATGAACCTCGGGAGCAAGATGGTGCTGGACGCGCAATCGCACGCGCGCCCGGTCGGCTCGTCGGGCGGTTCCGCCACGGCGGCGCGCGCTGCCGCGCCGCTGCTCGACACGGTGCCCGACCCGCGCGCATTCGACCCTCGCGTGCGCGCGTGGCGGCTGGCCTGGGGCGGCACGCTCGTCTGCCAGGTGAGCGGCGAGGGCCGGGCAGTCGTCGAGTCCCTCGTGCGCCGGCCCGAGTACGCGGATGTGAAGCTGCTCGCCGCGGTCAGCGATGACGTGCCGCTCGACGACGATGAGCTGTTGCTGTGGGGCATCTTCACGCGCTTCGACTGCGCGCGCGACCTCGTGCCGGCCCACACCGAGACGCGCGGCGCATGGACGGTGTGCCGCGGCCCGCTCGGCGTGGACGCGACCTGGAAGGCGGGCTACCCCGCCCCGGTCGAGAACCTGCCCGAGGTGATCACGGGCGTGGATGCGTGGTGGGGGCGGTGAAAGGAGCGGGCGGCTAGGGATTCCACAGGTCGCCGAAGTCATTGGGGTCCAGGCCCGGCTCGATGTGCGCGAACCGGCAGTCCTCGAGCACGAGGCTGGGCACCATGGCTCGCGTGGTCCCCAGCATGCGGTGGTCGAAGTCTCGCTCGAGACGCTCGATCGGCGAGGTGCAGAGACCGAAGATGAGACGATCCGCTCCGCACGCGCTCGGCGCAGCTAGGAGAGTGCTCGCCGGAGCCCGTCGGTGTCCTCGTGGATGTCGGTGATGATGCCGACGCGCATCGTGCCCCGCAGTACTCACGGGTCCGCGCGACCCGGAGCAATGGACTTCACAACGCCACGCGTTCGCCCTCGCGCGCCCTCGATCCGGAATCCCACCGTCTCGGAATACTCGTCGCGGTGCGGCACCAGGAATGGCGTCACGTGAAGCGAATTCCCGAGCGTCACGGTGGAATCCGCAGCGAGTGGTTGGAGCTCGATGTTCCTGAGCCGCACGAGCTGGCTCCACGGGCCGCTGCTCGCGAGGAAGTCGCGCATGCGCGGCATCGCCCACACCGGCACGGCGCGTGCGCCCATGGCCTCGCGCCCCAGGTGCATGAGGCCCGTGTAGTGTCCCATGTGCGCGTGCGTCAGGAACACGCCGGCAAGCGCACAAGTGGGCGCCTCGCGTGCGAGGCGAGCGAGCTGTGCGCGGAAGTCGGGGGTGGCGTCGAACAGCCACCAGCGGCGAGAGCCCGGGTCCACGAGCGCCAGGCTCGACACGTGCTCGTTCCGCCCGCTCGTGCAGCAGCGCTTGCGACAACCGGCCTGCGGCTGGCCGCCGTCCTGCGCGACGCCGAGCACGACCACGTAGGGCCGCGGGGCGGCTTCGGCACGCGCGGGCCATGCGGCCAGCGCCACCAGCAGCAGGCCGCGGCGGAGCGATTGGGCGAACGTCCTGCGCGGACGGCTTGGCGATCTGGACATGCGGAGCACCTCCCACGGACGAGTCGAGCGCGAACGTTAGAGGAGCCCGCCGGGTCCTGCATCCGGGAGTCCAAAGCCCCCGGTTGGAC
>JANNKI010000188.1:0-2316 GCA_031396225.1 bacterium
GGTTCACCGCGGCGGGTATCCCCGCCGAGCGGATCGCCTGCGAGCGCGACACATTCGTCTTCGCCGCCCCTGTGCCGCCGTCGGAGTTGCTCTCGTGGTTCCGTACCTACTACGGCCCAACCATGAACGCCTACGCTGCCGCCGAGGCCAACAGCCGTGCGGACGAACTGCACCGCGAACTGGACGCCCTTTTCAACGCGCAGAACCAAAGCGGGGACAAGAGCACGACCAGTATCCCGGCGACCTACCTTCGGGTGACCGTGAGGCGGTAGTGCAGGAGGCGTTCGTCATTGCGCTCGCGCTGTGTGGGCTGCCGGTCGGGGCGTCGGCCGGGAGCACCGACACGTTGACCGTCGTCACGCTCAATCTCTGGCACGATCAGCACGACTGGCCCAAGCGCTTGAACGTCATTCTCGCAGAGATGCGCCGGATCCGGCCCGATGTGCTGTGCCTCCAGGAGGTGCTCCAGAATCCCGACCTTCGCAATCAGGCGGAGACGCTCGGGGACAGCCTCGGCTGTCACGTGCAGTTCGCGTCGGTGGATGGCCCGGAACGCCCCAAGCGTTACGGCAACGCCGTCCTGACCTCGCATCGGGTGCTGGCCAGCGGGGCCCGGAACCTCGAGCCGGCCGACGACTATCGCGCCGTCGCGTACGTGCGCTTCGCTTGGCGCGGCCACGAGATCGACGCCTACTCGACCCACCTGCATCACACGCCCCAGGGCGGAGCCATTCGCGCAACGCAGATCCGCCACCTCCTTGCCTACGTCGATTCGACGCGCGGCGAGGGGCCCAGCGTGATCGCCGGCGACTTCAACGCCAAACTGGGAACGCCCGAGATGGACCTGGTCACGGCGCGCCACCTCGATGCGTTTTACGTGGTGCACCCAAACGCGAGCTGGGCCGAGGCGGCGACGTTCAATGCCCGCTTCGGCGTGGACCCGGGCGCGATCGATCACATCTTCGTCCAGCGCAAGTCGGCGACTCGGCTCACGCCGATTGCGTGCGAGGTGATCTTCCGCACGGTCGGCCCCGATAGCGTTTGGGCGTCGGACCACTTCGGAGTGGTCGCGAGGCTCCGCGCGGGGAAGTAGGGAGAGCAGCCGTCTGATGAACCGAGGTCCGGATTGCTTCCGTTGTCGAAGCAAGCGCGCTATCTTCCTTCACCTCGTGGCTCCTTAGCTCAGCCTGATCGAGCCGCGTTCGCGCGACTTCGTAGCCTTCTCTAGCTTTCCATCGCGGAGAGTCATCCATGAACCCGAACAAGGCATTGTGGGAGAAAGGCGACTTCACTCGCATCGCCTCGAGCATGCGGGAGAGCGGTGAGGCGCTGGTCGGCCGGCTCGGCATCTCGAAGGGCATGAAGGTGCTGGACCTCGGTTGCGGCGACGGCACGACGGCCCTGCCCGCGGCCTGCCTCGGCGCCGACGTGCTCGGCGTGGACATCGCCAGCAACCTCGTCGCGGCCGGCAACGCCAGAGCGAAGGAAGCGGGCCTCACGAACCTGCGCTTCGAGGAGGGCGACGCCTGTGCGCTGACCGGCCTGGGCGACGCGAGCTTCGAACTCGTCGTGACCATCTTCGGCGCCATGTTCGCACCGCGGCCGCTCGACGTGGCCAAGGAAATAGTGCGCGTCACGAAGCCCGCTGGGCGCATCGTCATGGGGAACTGGATCCCGGGAGACCCGACGCTGGTCGCGCAGATCCTCAGGATCAGTTCGTCGTACTCGCCGCCACCGCCCGAAGGATTCGTGAGCCCGATGACGTGGGGGATGGAGGACAAGGTGGTCGAGCGTCTGACCGCGGCGGGTATCCCCGCCGAACGGATCGCCTTCGAGCGTGACACGTTCGTCTTCGCCGCCCCTGTGCCGCCGTCGGAATTCCTCTCGTGGTTCCGCACCTACTACGGCCCGACCATGAACGCCTACACTGCCGCCGAGGCGAACGGCCGCGCGGACGAACTGCACCGCGAACTGGACGCCCTGTTCAACGCGCAGAACCAGAGCGGGGACAAGAGCACGACCAGGATACCGGCGACCTACCTCAGGGTGACCGTGAGGCGGTAGGGGGGCGGTTGTACGCGGTGCGAGCGGCGTGATGCTGACTGCGATTGCGCCAGCGTTGGGGAGCAGGTCACGACAGGCGGCGAAGCCGGCTGTTGGGCGCCCGGTTGAGCGAGGGGTTAGACGTCGATCCTCCTGGCGAGTAACCGAACTTCATTGCCCTTGTGGCGGTTGCCAGAGTTCCACTTTGTTGTCCTCTGGATCCATGACCCATCCGAATTTCCCGTACTCCGAGTCGTCGGTCTTCTCGAGCAC
>JANNKI010000378.1:0-5293 GCA_031396225.1 bacterium
GGCGACCGGCGACGTGCCGTACACGCGCGCGACCTCGGTGCAGAAGTGCCTGCGGCTCACCGACCTCGACAACGTGGGGCTCACGCCTCGGCACGACACGTTTTTCGAGATGCTGGGCAACTTCTCGTTCGGCCCGCGTGCCAAGGGCGCTTACTTCAAGGAAGCGGCCACGGCCTACGCCTGGGAGTTCATCACGCAGGTTTTGGGACTCCCGAAAGAACGCCTGTACGTCTCGATCTTCGAGGGCGAAGGCAAGCTGCCGCGTGACGACGAGGCCGCGGCGCTGTGGAAGAAGCTGGGACTCCCGGCCGACCACCTGGTCGCACTCGGCCGCAAGGACAACTTCTGGGGCCCGGCCGGCGGTGCCGGCGCGTGCGGGCCGTGCAGCGAGATCTACTTCGACCTGGGCGAGCAGCGCCCCGACGATCTCGCGAAGGACGCGTTCTGGGGCGAGGCGCCGGGCGACGAGGGTGACCGCTACATGGAGTTCTGGAACCTCGTGTTCCCGCAGTTCGACGCGCAGCCGGACGGCACGCTCGTGCCGCTCGCGCACCCGGGCATCGACACGGGCATGGGCATCGAGCGCCTGGCGTTGATCCTCCAGGGCAAGAACACCATCTTCGAGACCGACCTGTTCGCGCCGCTCGTGGACTCGGTGCTCGCCCGCGCGAAGCTCTCCAACGCCAACCGCGCCGCGGCCACGCGCGATGCGCGCATCGTCGCCGACCACGTGCGCGCGCTGTCGTTCGCCGTTGCCGAGGGCGCGCTGCCGGGAAACGAGGGCGCGGGATACGTGCTGCGCCGCTTGCTCCGGCGCGCGGTCACCCGTGGCCGATCGCGCCAGGGACTGGCGCTCCACGACACGTTCCTCGCCGACGTCGCGGCGCGCGCCATCGAGCAGTTCGGTGGGCACTATCGCGAACTCGAGACGCACCGCGAGCGCATCCTCCGGCTGCTCGAGCAGGAGGAGGCAGGCTTCGGCCAGACGTACGAGGCCGGTTGGGAGCGGCTCGAGCGCCTGCTCGCGCAAGGTGCGAAGCAGATCCCGGGGCCCGAGGCGTTCGCGTTGCACGACACGTACGGTTTTCCGATCGAGCTCACCGAGGAGATCGCGGCGGGGCGCGGTGTGACCGTGGACATGCCGGGCTTCGAGCAGGCCATGGCGAGCCAGCGCACGCGCGCTCGCGCGGCAAGCCGCTTTGCGAAGAACGCGGGTGGCGGGAAGCGGCCGTGGACCACGCTCAAGGCGGGGCCCGACTCGGAGTTCGTGGGCTACGACGCCACCCTGGCCGAGGGCATTTCCATCGTGGCTTGGCGCGAAGCCGGGCCAGATCTGGAAGTCGTGCTCGACCGCACGCCCTGCTACGCCGAGTCAGGCGGGCAGGTGGCCGACGCGGGCCTCGTCACGGCGGGCGGCGTGCGCGCCACGCTGGTGCACGTGTTTCGCGAGGGCGACCGCGTCGTTCACCGCGTCCATCTGGCGGCCGGCCAGCGCGACGAACTGTTGCAGCACGGCGCCGACGGAAGCTTGAGCGTGCGCGTGGACCCCGTGGCGCGCAGCTCCACCCAGCGGCATCACACCGCCACGCACCTGCTGCACGCGGCACTCCGCACGGTGTTGGGCGAGCACGTGCACCAGGCGGGTTCGCTGGTCGCACCGGACCGGCTGCGTTTCGACTACACGCACTTCGAGTCGCCCACGCCGCTCCAGTCCGCCATGGTCGAGGGACGCGTCAACGATTGGGTGCTGGCCAACGTGGAGGTGAGCGGGCGGGAGATGCCGCTCGCCGAGGCCAGGTCACTCGGCGCGATGGCGCTCTTTGGTGAAAAGTACGGTGAGCGCGTGCGCATGGTCACGGTGGAGGGCGTCCCCGACGCCGACATCGAGCCCTCGCGCGAGCTGTGCGGCGGCACGCACGTGCGCCGCACGGGCGACATCGGGCTGTTCGTGCTCACCGAGGAGACGGCGGTGGCCTCGGGCGTGCGGCGCATCGAGGCTTTGTGCGGCCCGGCCGCGCGCGCGTGGCTGCTCGATTCGCGCGTGAAGCTCGCCGGCATCATGGACGCGCTCCAGTCGCCCGCCGACAAGGTGCTCGAGAGCGTGGTCCGATTGAAGCACGAGCTGGGCGCGCTCAAGAAGGCGTCGGCGCAGGCCGGAAAGCAGGGCCTCGAGGCGGAGTTCGCGCAGCTGGGCGCCGACGCCACGCAGGCGCCGGGCGGCCGCTGGATCGTGGCCCGGCTCCAGTCGGGCGGCGATGCGAACGCGGTGCGCGACGCGGCCGACAAGCTGCGCGGCTCGCTCGGACGCGGCGCGGCGGTGCTGGCACTCGAGTCCGACGGCAAGCTCACGTTCCTCGCCGCGGTCACCGACGACCTGGTGGCCGAAAAGAAGCTGCGTGCCGACGAGCTGGTGCGCGCCGTGGCCAAGGTGGCCGGCGGCTCGGGCGGCGGCAAGCCGCACCTGGCGCTCGCCGGCGCCAAGGATCCGGGCCAGCTGGACGCGGCGCTCGACGAGGCACGCCGAATTCTAAAGGAGGCGTTCGCGTGACCGTCGGCCGGATCGCGGCCATGGTCATCATGGGACTGTTCAGCATCGTGGCCTCTCTCTTCTACATGGGGAACAAGCATTGAAGGCACTCGTCCTTGCGGGCGGCCGCGGCACGCGGTTGCGCCCCATCACGCACACGCGGGCCAAGCAGCTGGTGCCCGTGGCGAACAAGCCGGTGCTCTACTACGGCCTCGAGGCCATCGCGGCCGCGGGCATCCGCGAGGTCGGAATCATCGTGAGCGACCCACGCGAGCTGCTGCAGCCGGACCATCGCACGGGCGAGCTGGTCACCACGCTCGTCAATTCGCAGGCCGAGATCCGTGCCGCCGTCGGCGACGGCGCGGCGTTCGGCCTGCAAGTGACGTACATCGAGCAGGAAGCGCCGCTCGGGCTGGCGCACGCGGTCAAGATCTCCGAGGAGTTCATGGCCGGCGACTCGTTCGTCATGTACCTGGGCGACAACCTGATCAAGGACGGCATCGTGCCGTTCGTGCGCGAGTTCGAGCGCGAGAAGCCCGAGGCGCAGATCCTGCTGGCCAAGGTGGCAAGGCCGTGGGAGTTCGGCGTGGCCGAGCTGGAAGGCGATCGCGTGGTGCGCCTCGAGGAGAAGCCCAAGCATCCGCGCAGCGACCTGGCGCTGGTGGGCGTGTACCTGTTCACCAGGAGCATCTTCGACGCCGTGCGCGCCATCAAGCCCTCGCCGCGCGGCGAGCTGGAGATCACCGACGCGATCCAGCACCTGATCAACACTCGTCGCAACGTGCGCTCGCATGTCATCCACGGTTGGTGGAAGGACACGGGGCGCGTCGAGGACCTGCTCGAGGCCAACCGCATCGTGCTCGCCGATCTCGAGACGCGCATCGACGGCCAGGTGGACGCCGCCACGGTGATCGAGGGCCCGGTGCAGATCGGGGCGGGCACGGTGGTGGTGCGCTCGCGCCTGCGCGGGCCGCTCATCATCGGCGCCGGCGCGCACATCACCGACGCCTACGTGGGTCCCTTCAGCGCCATCGCCGACGGCGTGCGGATCGAGAAATGCGAGGTCGAGCACTCCATCGTGCTCGACCGGAGCCAGTTGCACGCCATCGTCGGGCGCGTGGAGTCGAGCCTGATCGGCCGCGACGTGGTGGTCATGGCGAGCGAGGCGCGGCCGAGCGCTCATCGGCTGATGCTGGGGGACTCGAGCCGCGTGGAGTTGGCGTGAAAGTGCTGGTGACCGGCGCGGGCGGCATGCTCGCGCAGGCGATGGTGCCGGCGCTGCGCGCGGCGGGCCATACGGTCACGCCGCTCGTGGACCTCGACGTGACGCGCGCCGATGACGTCCGCCGTGCCGTGAGTGACGCACGGCCGCACTGGGTATTCCATCTCGCCGCCTGGACCGACGTGGACGGCTGCGAAGCGCGCCCCGAGCACGCGCTGCTCGTGAATGGCGCGGGTGCGGGCCACGTGGCCGGGGCGGCGGCCGAAGTGGGCGCCGCCGTGCTCGCGATGTCCTCCGACTACGTCTTCGCGGGCGACGATCCCGCGCCACGCCGCGAGAACGACGCGGTCGGGCCGGTGTCGGCGTACGGTCGCAGCAAGCTGGCGGGCGAGGAAGCCGTGCGCGCGGCGAACCCGCGCCACGCCATCGTGCGAACGGCGTGGCTCTATGGCCGCGGCGGGAAGAACTTCGTGGACACCATCCGGGCGCGCGCGCTCGCGGGCGGACCGCTCGCGGTGGTGGACGACCAGCGCGGCGCGCCCACCGGGACCGAGGACCTGGCCGGCGCATTGGTGGGAATCATGGAGAAGTCGGTCACGGGCACGGTGCACGCCACCAACGAGGGCTCGTGCACGTGGCACGAGTTCGCGTGCGAGATCTGCGCGCTCGCGGGCGTGAAACTGGCGGTGGCGCGGCTCTCGAGCGCGGAACTGGCGCGACCGGCGCGGCGACCGGCATTCTCGGTGCTCGACACGAGCCGACTCGAAATGGTGCTCGGGCGCCGCCTGCCTCACTGGCGGGACGCGCTCGCGCGCTACATGGCGCAACCGGCGTCGGTGAACGGTTAGGGGGACGAGAGCATGGCGGCACGCAAGAAGCAGGCGAACACGGGGCCGCTCGAACGGCAGGCGCGCGCCGCACTGCGCGAGACCGCGCGCACGCTGGCGCAGGTCGAAAAGCGCAACGCGACGGCGGTCGCGGCGGCCGCCGAGATGCTGCTGGGCTGCTTCGAGAACGGCGGCACGGTGTACTTCTGTGGCAATGGCGGCAGTGCCGCCGACGCCCAGCACCTGGCGGCGGAGTTCTCGGGCCGCTACCTGGTGGACCGGCCAGGCCTGCCCGCGTTGGCGCTCACCGCCAACTCGTCCGCCGTCACCGCCATCGGCAACGACTACGGCTACGACGAGGTGTTCGCTCGGCAGCTGGAGGGGATCGGCTCGCCGGGCGACGTGCTGGTGGCGATCACCACGAGCGGGCGCTCCGAGAGCATCCGGCGCGCGGTGCGCGCGGCGCAGAAGCTGGACATGACGGTGATCGGCATGACGGGTGCGAAGGGCGGCGAGTTCGCCGCGCTGTGCGACGTGGCGCTCGTCACGCCGAGTGCCGTCACGCCGAACATCCAGGAAGGCCACATCGCCATGGGGCACGCGTTCTGCCTGCTGGTCGAGCGCACGCTGTTCCCGGCCGCCACGCCGGGCAAGGGGCCGCGGTCGAGCGGCCGCCGCGTCGCAGGGCAGCGCGCGGCCGCCACCGCGCCCACGCGC
>JANNKI010000235.1:0-18358 GCA_031396225.1 bacterium
CAGATGCAAGGCGCGCAGGAAGTGAAGTGCAGTGCTTTCGCCGACGCCATCATCGCTCACATGAAGTGAGGTCCCTCGGGACCTCCGCCCCTCGCGAGCGCCTCCCCGTGGCGCCCGCCTTGTCCTGGAGGTTGAGGATGCTCCTGCACTCGCTGGTCTTTCGCACCGCCCGCCTGGGTGTGGCGCTGTGCGTCGTCGCCACGCTGGCCGCTCCCCGGGTGCAGGCGCAGGCCACGGCGCCCGCGCTCACCGATTCCCTGACCTGGGATCCGACCGTGCGTCGCGGCGTGCTGCCGAACGGCATCCGCTGGTTCGTCAAGAAGAACGCGAAACCGGAAGCCCGCGTGTCGTTGCGCCTGGCCCTTCCGGTGGGCTCCACCGCAGAGGCCGACGACCAGCAGGGCATCGCGCACTTCGTCGAGCACATGAACTTCAATGGTTCCGCGCACTTCAAGGACGCGGACCAGTTGGTCGGCTTCCTGCGCGCGATCGGGCTGCGCTTTGGAGCCGACGCGAACGCCTACACCAGCTTTGACGAGACCGTGTACATGCTCGACGTGCCCACGGATCGCGACTCGTTGCTCAAGACGGGCCTCGACGCGCTGTCCGACTTCGGCGGCCGCGCCACGCTCAGCGACGCCGAGATCGACAAGGAGCGCGGCGTCGTCATGGAGGAGTGGCGGATCGGGCGCGGCGCGCAGGAGCGCATGCAGCGCAAGCAATTCCCGCTCATCTTCGAGGGCTCGCGCTACGCCGACCGCCTGCCGATCGGCAAGCCCGAGGTGTTGCAGGGCATCTCCTACGCCCGGCTGCGCGACTTCTACCGTGACTGGTACCGGCCCGAGTGGATGGCGGTCATCGCCATCGGTGACATCGACCCGGACAAGATGGAGCGGCTGATCCGCGAGCACTTCTCCGACCTGCCCAAGCGCGCCGACGCGCGCGACGTGCCGCGCTTCGCGGTCCCCGGCCACGAGCAGACGCGCGTGGGGGTGATCTCCGACAAGGAAGCCACCAATTCAAGCGTCGCGCTGCTGTGCAAGCGCGCCCAGCGCAACGCGACGACCGTGGAGGCTTTCCGCGCCGGACTCAAGGCCCAGCTCTTCTCCACCATGCTGAATGCGCGCTTCGAGGAGATCTCGCACCGCGCCGGGTCGCCGTTCCTGAGCGCGTTCGGGGGCAACTTCCAGTTCACGCGCGGCACCCAGCTCTACTTCGTCAACGCCGTGGTGGCCGACGGCAAGCAGGCCCGGGGCCTCGAGGCGCTGCTCGAGGAGACCGCGCGCGTGCGCACGCACGGCTTCCTCGCCAGCGAACTCGACCGCGCGAAGCGCGAACAACTGGCCGAGCTCCAGCGCGCCTACGCCGAGCGCGACAAGACCGAGAGCGCGGCGCTCGCCGCGAGGCTGGTGTCGGCGTACCTGAACAATGAGCCCGGGCCCGGCATCGAGGCCTCGACCAAGCTCGCCCAGGGCCTGCTGCCGGACATCTCGCTCGCCGAGGTGAACGCATTGGCCGACACGCTGGTCTCCACCCGCAACCGCGTCGTGCTCGCCGACGGCCCGGAGAAGGCCGACGTGCCACTGCCCAGCGAGGCCGACCTGCGCGCGCTGCTCGACCGCTCGAACACGGCACGTCCGAGCGCGTGGGTGGACCGCACCTCGGGGGCAGCACTCATGGCCAAACTGCCAGCACCCGGCAAGGTGAAGGCGCGCCGCACGGTGGACGAGCTGGGCGTGACCGTGGTCACGTTCGCCAATGGCGTCGAGGTGTGGCTCAAGCCCACCGACTTCAAGGCGGACGAGATCCAGTTCAGCTCGTACGCCCGGGGCGGCCTGTCCCTCGCGGACTCGTCGGGCTACGTGGGCGCGTGGTTGTCGCCTTTCGTGGTCAACGACAACGGCGTCGGGGGCCACAAGAACACCGACCTCCAGAAACTGCTGGCCGGGAAGATCCTCCGGGTCACCCCTTACGCCAGCGCGTACCTGCACGGGGTCAATGGCAGCACGCGTCCGGAGGACCTGGAGGTCGCACTGCAAGTGCTCCACCTGGGCTTCGTCAAGCCCACCGAGGACCCCGAGGCGTTCGCGGCGCTCCAGGCGCAGGTGCACGCGTTCCTGTCGAACCGCGCCAACAGCCCGGAGCAGGTGTTCGCGGACACCGTGAACAGCGTAAACGCCGGCGGTTTCTACATGAGCAAGGTGCCAGACGCGAATCAGGCTCAGGCGATCAAGTTGTCCGACGCGCTGGCGTTCTATCGCAAGCGCTTTGCCAACGCTTCGGACTTCACGTTCTTCTTCGCCGGAACGTTCAAGCCCGACTCCATCGTGCCGCTGCTCGCGCGCTACCTGGGTTCTTTGCCATACACCGGCAAGCGCACCGGCGCCTGGGCGGCCAAGGGCCCGCGCTTCCCCGCCGGCGTGACGCAGGTGGAAGTGAAGAAGGGCATGGAGCCCAAGGGCAGCGTGCGCATCACGTACTTCACGAACCGGCCGATCGAGGAGTTGGACCAGCACCGCGCGAACACCGCCGCGAGCATCCTCCAGGATCACCTGCGCAGCGCGCTGCGCGAGTTGCTCGGCGGCACCTACAGTCCCTCGGCGCGCTTTCAGCACACGTTCCCGCTCGACGGCTACAGCACCATGACCATCTCGTTCGGCTGCGACCCGGCGCGCGCGGACACGCTTATCGCCACGACGCTGGCCGAACTGCGCAAGCTCACGGCGGACGGCCCGAGCGCCGAGGACTTGAGCAAGGAGCAGGAGGTGCAGCGGCGCGAGTTGGAGACGAGCCTCAAGCAGAACGGCTTCTGGACGGGCTCGCTGCAGACCGTGAGCGTCATGGGCTGGGACCCGAAACGTATCGCGAAGCGCCGCGAGCGCATCGACGGCCTGACGCGCGAGGCGTTGCACGAGACGTACAAGACCTACTTCCCCGCCGGCCACTACTCGATCCTGCGGCTCTCACCCGAGATGGCGAAGACGATTCCCTGATTTTGCCGGACACTCAGGATCCGCACGGACGGGAGGCCTCGGGCTCGAGTTGTGTGCGCCACCGTGCTGGCGAGCGCTCCGCTCCAGCGGAACGTTCTCTGCCGCCTGGCGTTGGGCTGTCGCGAGACGCCGCGGCGAGGGAACAGAAGTGTGCGTGGCCCTTACTCTGGCGGTCGAACCGCGACACACTTTCCACTGTCGATTGCCACCTGAGCTCCTCTAATATGAACGTGACCCCTTCGCGCGGGACCGGCGTCAAGGCCCCTGAGGGTCGTGCGTACTCCCAGCAGGAGTTCCACGGGCCATCGTGAACGTTTGCCGCGTTCCCACGAGGAAGCCGCCATGCGAAACTGCTCGCGTGCTGCCGGCTGAGCGCGGGGGCACGTGAGATGAGGCGAAAGGCGGTGGTGCTGCCTTGAGGCTCCTACGCAAGCCTTCCCAGAAGGATCTCCAACAGTACGCGCGACGCGTTTCATCGTGGTGCGGAACCGCGGCGGCCCTCTACCTGACGCTGGCAGGAGGCGTTGAAAGGGCGTGCGCTCAGACCGTGCTGCCGGAGCAAGGTTTGACGCTGAACCGCGCCCTCATACAGGGCTATCCGAATGCCGCGGCCGCGCAATCGAGACTCTTCGCCAATTGGCTGAGCTACATTGAGGCCCCGAGAATTGGCATTGGGTATGCGCACTCCATTGACCGGGGGACTACCTGGGTCGGCCAGGTGGGATTCCCCATCACGGATAGCGATCCCGTGGTAACGGTGCCTTCTGCTTCGTGTCTGGACCTGGTCGGGGGCACTCATATTGTGACGGGCGGGGGCCCGGTTCAGTACTTCCGGGGAGCCGGTGGCACACCGGTCACGTGGAGCGCACCCACTGTGAGCCTCCCACTCGTGCCTCGATACTACGGCCACTTTGGGACCGCGATGGCGTGCGCGGGCACTGGAGAGTTCGTTTACGTCGCATCCACCGAAGCATATGACCCAGCAGACGACCTCGCCTATGTCTCCTTCTCCCGCTCCCTGGACAACGGAAACACATGGGACCTGCCAATGCACGTGAGCAACGCCACTGGTCTCGGGCCAAGCCTCGTAGTTGGAGGCGACGGCACGGTGTACCTGTCCTCTCTAGAGATCGCCTCCAGCCAGGTCTTGTTCCGACAATCAACAGATCGAGGGGCCACGTTCGGCACGTCCATTATCGCGGCGACCACTCTCGACAATCTCGGCACGCCGCCCTTTGGCTGGGGTCGCGACTATGGTTTCGATGGCACGCTTTACTATCCAGGCTATCGAAAGGAAAATCTGGCCCCGAATTTCCCCGCCCTGGCTGTGGACCGCTCGAACAGGCCGACGCGAGACAATCTCTACCTGGTCTGGGCCGAGTACGCCGAGGGGACGATCTCCCCGGCGACCGTGACGGTCGCGAGCAGCAGCACCAATGACTCCTTCGATACGGCGCGGCTCCTCCCGCTCGACTGCGACGCGACCGGCTCCATGCCGGACATTCACGTCTCGAACCGTGCGCGCTTTCTGGCGTTCGATGGCGTTGCGGGGCAGACCGTCTGGATCGACGGCACGGCTTCGCCCAGCCAGCATGCCTACCTGCTTTTCTGGGAGATGCCCGATGGCAGCAGGCCGTTCGCATACTCGGCCTACCTCACGTCCCCGGATCCGGCCTTCGGCCGGACCGCCCCGATCATCCTCTCGCTGCCCTACACGGGGCGCTACTACCTCCGGCTGGACCCGCCGAACGGGGGTTCCGTGAGCTTCCGGTTCCGGCTGCGGACCTACGTGCCCACCGCGGGATCGGTGTCACGCGACATGCGTGACATCGTGCTCGTGCGTTCGACGGATGGTGGTCAGACCTGGTCGGGCAAGGTGCGGGTCAATCACGACCCCCCGGGCGCGGATCAGCACCAGCCCAACGTGGCCGTGGATGACGAAGGCCATGTCTACGTCGCCTGGTACGACCGTCGCGGCATCCCCGCGGGGGACAGCGTGCATGCCTATGCCGCCGTGTCGGTGGACGGGGGCCTCAGCTTCGGATCCGACCTCAAGCTGTCCTCGCGCCCGAGTGGTTGGAGCGGCATCGCCGCGCCGCAGTTCGAGTTGTTTCCCGGCGAGTTGATCGGCGACCGCATCGCCATCGCCGCCGGCGACAACTACGGCCTGGTCGCATGGGCGGACCTGCGCAACTGGCCGGCGCGCTCCGACATCTATGCCGCGCGCATCGTGGACTCGCCCACCGCGGTCAACGCGGTCTCGGACTTGGACGCGGTGGCGGTTGCCGACGGTGTTCGGCTGTCGTGGCATTTGAATGATCCGAGAGGCATCACCGGCATGCGCATCCATCGCTCGGAGGCGGGCGGGCCGGAGTCCCCCGTGGGCGGCGAGATCCCGGCGACCGCCCAGGCGGGGAGACTCGAATTCCTCGACGCATCGGCTGAACCAGGGCGGTCCTACTCGTACCGGCTCCAGATCCGCTCCGGGGCGCAGGTCGATTGGCTCGGGCCGGTGGCGGTGGATACTCCCTTGCGTATCAGCTCGCTAGCGTGGCGCGCTGCCTGGCCCAATCCTTTCGGTCGCAGTACGTCGATCACGCTGGCGGTACCTCGCCCCGCGGACGGAGTCGTCCGTGTCTATGACGTCCAGGGCAAGGAGGTACGCACGCTGGCCGAGGGGCGGTTCGAGCCGGGCGAGCGCACGCTGGCCTGGGACGGCCGCGACGCTGCGGGAAACGCGACCGCGCCGGGGATTTACTTCCTGTCGGCACAGGTCGGCGACGAGCAGGCGCGATTACGCCTGGCGCGCGTGCAGTAAACGGCGGCTCGCGCTCGGGCCGCCGTTTCGGCACGGCTCCCTACCGCAACTTCCGTCTCACCTCCGCCGCCCGCCGCTCGTTCGCCTCCACCCGCGTGCCGTCCTTGAGCCCGGCACCAGCACGCCATTCTTTGCGCCCTAGCTCTCGATCGCGCTCAAGGTGAGTTTGGACTCGAACCAAGCGTTGCTGCTTGGCGTTCAGCGCGGTTCCCAGCGCACGAGTCGCCCGCCCTCGGCGCGCGCCACCACCCGCTCTCGCGGGTCCGCGGCGCGCGCCGGTTCGTCCCGGGCGATCACCCACACCTCGCGTTCGAGGGACTCGAGCCACTCTCCCGTTCGCCCCTCCGGCCAGGCGCCCTGCCCAAGCGAGCGTGCGGCATCGGCCCGCAGCAGGAGCGCCGGCTCGGCATATCCCCACTTGTGCGCCAGGAAGTCGCCACTCCAAAGGAGCGATCGGCCGGTCTCACCCGGTAGCGCCGGCGCGGCGCCGCGCGTGGTGTCCTGCGTGGCGTCCACCAACACGCCGTCTCGCGGCACCAACTCGGCGACCGCGGAGAGGATGGCCGGCGGCGGACGCGACGGCGCGTCGGCGCTGGCCGCGGACTGGTGAGCGTACGCCCACAACACCGCCACGAGCGTGGGCAGCAATGCCACAAGCAGCAGCCCCGCGATCGCGGGGCGCAGACCACGTCGCGCCGCCAGATTCGCCCAGCCGATCGCCGCGGGCGCCGACGCGATCAGGAACGCCAGGTTCAGGAACTTGCTCTGATTGTCGCCCTCCAGGCGTAGCACGCAGGCGGGCAGCACGAGTGCGGCGAGCACGAGGAGCAGCCAGCCGTGGAGCGCTTTGAGGGCGCGGGCGCGAAACAGCACGACCGCCGCTGCCGGCAGCAGGAACGCTCCGGCGATCGCGGCGGACAGAATGCCGGTCAACTGGGGCGCGAGTCGCGCCGGTACCGCCGCGCCGTCCCCCCACCGGGCGACGGACAGCAGATAGGGAATCATGAGCGCGCAGGCCGCGAGCGTGGCGGCCGCGAGAATGGCCGCCGTGATGCGCGCCGAGCGCACTGATGCCCCCAACCCCGCCGCGGCCACGAGCAACGCCGCGGCAAGCGCGAGCCCGCCCACGGGATGCGCGAACATCACGGCCGCAAGCCCCAGCCCCAGCCGCAGTGCTGTGCGCCACGAGCGTTGGTCGCACGCGGCGGCCACCGCCAGCGCCATGACCGCCGCGCCGGCGAGTGCCCACGCGAACGGCGTGAGCACGACGAACTTGTCGAGTGGGAGCACGAGCGAGGGATGGAGCAGGCCCGGATCGAGCGCGCGCAACGCTGTCTCGCCGCCCTGCCCGAGTGCCTGCTGCAGCTCGGCCGCCCCGCGCACGTCGCCCGAGGCCATGCGCGCCACCAGCACCAGCCACGTGAATGGCGCAGCGCCCGCCAGGGCCAGCGCCTGCGCCAGCACGCACACGCGCGAGGTGGCGCCCAAGCGGCGCGCCAGCGCGCCCACCGCGAGCAGTGCCGCGACCGCGGCCGCGGCGTTCGCGAGCATGAGCGGCGCGTACGCACCGAGGCGTGGGGCCAGCGCCAGCCAACCGGCCGCCCACGCGTGGAGTCCCCAGAAGTAGCGCAGAGGCAGGCCGGCGAAGAACGGGTCCTCGGGCGGGAGCTGGCGCGCGGTCGCCCATGCCACGCCTGCATGGAACGATCCGTCCGAACGCGAAGAGAGCAGCGGTTGCAAGGCATGCGCCAGCACGATCGCCGCACCCACGCCGAGTGCCAGGCCCCAGACGGCGCGCATGCTCGAGGGCGGGGCCTCGCGCGCTCGAGGGCGGAGCGCTTCCCAGGCCGCGAGCAACGCTGACGCCACGGCGAACCCTTGCGCCGCCAGCACGCCCGGTGCTCCCGCGAGCCGCGCGATCGCGAGGCACGCTCCGCTCACGAACGGCGACAGCAACAGCGCGAACGAGGCGCGCGCGTCGCTCGCCTCATCCGGAGCGAGCTGGTGCGCGAGCCACGCACCGGGCACGATCCCGAACGTGATCGCGAGCGCCAGGGCGGCGAGCGGCGCCGGCAGCGCGCCACCCGGAGCCGCCGCGGTGGCGGCCCCGGCCAGCGCGGCCACGAACCACGCCGCGCGCTCGCGTGCATGGCCGCTCATCGCGCGCCTCGTGTAGAGTGCCGCGTCCGTCGCTCGCCCCGGAGCCTGTCGCCATGACCCGTCCCGCTCACGAGTCCCGACTGCCGCCGATCGCCTGGGGAGTGCTGGCGCTGGCCACGACCGCACTTGCGGTGGCTCACGCGTACGTGACCGTGGCGGTCCCGGACGCGGCCCGATTCAGCTTCGACAGCGCCGAGTACGCGCTCGCCGGGCGCGCGTGGCTCGAGACCGGCCGCCTGGTCACGCCGTTCGTGCATCCGGCGGCGCTCGGAGACTCGCCCGGTCCGCCCTACCCGTTGATCGTCGGGCATCCACTCGTGCCCGCGTTGAATGCGCTGGCGTTCGCGCTCGCAGGGCGCGACGCGCTCGTGACGATCGCTCCGGCCGTGCTGGCGTTCGTGGTCACCGCGTTGCTCGTGGCCCGGCTGGCGCTGGCGCTCTCGGGCTCGCGCGTCGCGGCGCTCGGCGCGGCCTGCGCGTTCGCCGTGACGCCCTGGGCGCTGCGCTTCGCCACCGAGGGCCGCTCCGAGATGCCGTTCACCGCCTGTCTCACGGCGGCGTTCCTGCTGCTCTGGCAGCTCCCGACGCATGCGCGCCCGTGGCTGCTCGGCTTGATGCTCGGCGTGGCGCACCTCGCGCGTCCCGTCGCCGTGCCGCTGTTGCCGGCGTTCGCCCTGGGCCTGTGGCTGCTGTCGCCGCCCGCGCTCCGGCTCCGCAACCTCGCGTTCGCCGCCGCGGGCTTCGCGCCACTCGCCGCGCTCACCGTGCTCTACAAGTGGGTCGCGATCGGCAGCCCGTTCGCGGAGGTGGGCAGCTACCTGCTCTTGACCGGAGCGAGTCCTGAGTTCGCCGTGTCGCGGTTGAACCGCATGACGCCGCCCCCCGACGCGTTGGCCTGGATACTCGCGCATCCCGAGGCCTGGCTCGACAAGCTCGGCCGGAACCTGCGCTCGGTCACCTACGGCGCGTGGTGGCTGGGGGGACGCTGGCCCGGAGCGTTCGCAGCGCTGGCCGCGCTGCTGGCGCTCGCTCGCGGGGAAGCGCGCGCGCGCGGCTTCGTGCTGGCGTTCAGCGGTGCCGCGGCGCTGCTCACGCTGCTCGCGGCGGCCACCGTGGCCGACCCGCGCATGCTGTTCCCGCTCCTCCCCGTGGCCATGGCCCTCGCATTCGCCGGGCTCACGCGCACGGTCGAGGCGTTGGGCCGCGGACGCCGGGAGCTCGTGGCCGTGGCCGCGTTGCTCGCCGTGCTCGCGGGCGTGGCGCCGCTCGCGCGGGAGTGGAAGCAGGCGCTCGCGGGCGGCCTCGCCGGGCGAGGTGACTTTCGCGAACGCGAGTGGCGCGAACTGGCACTCGGGGTGCGCCCGCTCCTGCCCGACGGCGTGCTCGTGGCGAGTGACGCCGCGCCGTGGATCGCGTGGTTCACCGGGCACCACGTCACGCTCGTGGTTTTGGAGCCAGCCGCCCTCGGGGCGGCTCCAGAACGCCTGCGACCCGGGGCGATCGTGCTCACGAACGAGTGGCTGGTGTCGCAGCCCGGCGAAGAGGCCTGGAAGGCGCTGTTCGACGAGCGCACGCCCCCGCCGGGCTTCGGGCTCGCCGGTCACGTGCGTGCCGGCCGACTCGAAGCCGTGGTGTTCACCCGCATCGCGACCCCGTGATCCGAGACGGTACCGGCGCGCCCCGCGCGCACCGGTGCGCCCCGGAGCGGCGCGAGGATACACGAGGCTTTCGACGCCGGCCTCCGGCCGGCTCGTTCCGATGGCCAGTCAGGATGGCGCGCGCGGTCGGCTTGTCCCGGGGCGAGTTGCGGCAGCATGATGCCACCCTCATGCGTCACGCCCTCCGCTCCGTCTGCCTCGTCCTTCTCGTAACCTGCGTCGTGCCGCCCGTCGGCGCGGCGTCGCGCGGGCTATTGCCCGCCGAGCGGAAGCTCGCCGAGCGCGTGGAGCGGCACGTGCCGGCCGGGCTCGCGTTACTCGAGCGCGCGGTCAACGTGAACAGCGGCACCATGAACTTCGCCGGCGTGAAGGAAGTGGGTGCGATGTTCGCCCGTGAGTTGGACGGGCTTGGATTCAAGACGCGCTGGGTCGAGGGCGCGGCATGGGGCCGCGCTGGGCACCTGGTCGCCGAGCGGGGCTCGCGTGGGCCCAAGGTGTTGCTCGTGGGGCACCTCGACACGGTGTTCGAGCTCGACAGTCCGTTCCAACGCTACCAGAAGCTCGACGACTCCACGGCCGCTGGCCCGGGCGTGACCGACATGAAGGGCGGCAACGTCATCCTGTTGCTGGCGCTTCGCGCGTTGCGCGAACAGGGCGTGCTCGACCGGATGCGCGTGTCGGTCGTGCTCACGGGCGACGAGGAGAAGCCCGGCGCGCCGATCGAGGCCGCGCGCGCGGACCTGCTGCGCGCCGCGGAGGGCGCGGTGGCCGCACTCGGGTTCGAGGACGGCGACGGCGATCCGCGCCACGTGGTCGTGGCGAGGCGCGGCAGCGCGAGCTGGCAGCTTCGTGTACGCGGCACGCCGTCGCATTCCTCGCAGGTGTTCACCGATGACGTCGGGATGGGCGCGATCTTCGAGGCGGCGCGGCTCCTGCAGCAGTTCCGCGATTCGCTCGGCCACGAGCCCTACCTCACGTTCAGCCCGGGCTTGATCGTGGGCGGCACCGCCATCACGCACGACGCCGAGGCCGCGCGCGGCACGGCGTTCGGCAAGAACAACGTGGTGGCCGAGAGCACGCTCGTGACCGGCGACCTCCGGGCACTCACCCGCGAGCAGCGCGACCACGCGCGCGCCACCATGGAGCGCATCGTCGCTGACTCCTCGCCGCGCACGTCCGCCTCGTTCCGGTTCGTGGACGGCTATCCGCCGCTCGCCCCCAGCGACGGCAACCGCCGCCTGCTGGCGATGCTGGACCAAGCGAGCCGCGACCTGGGCCTGGGCGCGCTCGAACCCGTGGACCCGGCGCGCGCCGGAGCCGCCGACGTGTCGTTCCTGGACGGTCGCGTGCCGATGGTGGTGGACGCACTCGGCTTGAAAGGCAGCGGCGGCCACACGGTGAAGGAGACCGCGCGACTCCAGAGCCTCGCCTGGCAGGCCAAGCGCGTGGCGGTGACGCTGGCGCGGCTGGCCGAGCGTCGCGTCAAGCCTTGAGGCCGGCCACGCGATTGAGCTGATCCAGGAGCACCTCCGGCCGGGTCAGCGCCGCGGACGCCATCCAGCGTTGGTGCGGCTCGTTTCCGAGCAACACGATGTTCGAGTGCTCGGCCCTGTCCCGACCGGGCCGCCTCGCGGGGGGCGCGAACCCGAACCGCAACCGACAAAGCTCGAGGTTGCGAGGCGAGCCGGTGAGAAACGTCCAGCCGGGTCCCACGCGATGCTCCTGGTGATGCGCCCGGAGCCGGGCTGGGGTGTCTCGCTCGGGTGCGAGCGAGAACGAGTAGAGGAACGCGTCGCGGCCACAGCGGTCTCCCAGCAACTTCTGTAGCTTCAGCAGGTTCTCCGTGGCCGCCACGCTCCGGCCGTCGCGGCGGTCGGTGCGGAAGAACTGGATCAGGACGTTCTTCCCACGAAGCAGGTCGTCGTACAGGCGCACCTTGCGGTTCTCGTGCGTGCGGAGCACCACGTTCGGGAAGTACTCGTCGTGAAAGCCCGCGGCCGGGCGCACCCGGCGCGGGCGACCGCGCTCGCCCAGCGACTTGAGGACGGGTAATGCGACCGCGGCCACCGGTAGCAGCCCGAGCAGCGCCAACAACCCGCGACGGTTCATGTCACAACCCTCCACATGAACATCAGGCCCTGGTCCCCGGTCACCGCGTCGAGGCCGTGGGTCGGGTACGGGCCCAGGAAGTCGCGGAACTGGCGGAGCACTCGCACCGATTCGCCGGGGGCGAGCCCCAACACGTCCACGCGCGCACTCTCGTCCGCCGAGACGACCTTCCCATTGCGCGACAGGACGCGATGCCCCTCGAGGTGGCTGTGGACCGCGCGCAACCAACCGGAGGACGTGTTCACGAACGTCCAGATCTCGGCGGTGCCGCGGACCGGCGTGGCGAGCATGGCATTCGGGTCGAACGGCTTGCCGTTGATGCTCCAGGCGCCATCCATGCGGTCGAACTCGAACGTCCGCGTGGCCACGGCAAAGGCGGGGTCCACCGGGGTCTCGTCGAAGAACCGGTCGGGCACCCGGCTCGGGTCGCCGTTCGTCTCGAGCGCGCCGTCCAACCGGAGCTGGAGGAGCTGGTTGGCCGGCCCCGATGGCTCGGGCCGGTCCAGCAGAAAAAACTCCGCGCCGTGGGCCACGCGGCTCAAGTCGAGGATCACGTCCGTGCGCTGCCCCACCGCGAGGCGAAGCTGCTTCACCGCGCGCGGCTCGGGCAGGAACCCGCCATCCTGCGCGACCTGCACCATGGACAGGTCATTCGACAGGCACAGATCGTAGCTCCTGGACGGTCCGATGTTATGCAGCCGGAACCGGTACTTGCGACGTGCGACACGCATGAACGGCTGGATCCGGCCGTTCACCGTGAGCTTGTCGCCGACGACGCCGTCCAGGTCGAACAGGTCGAAGTAGCCTTTTCCCTGCGCGTCGAACACGCGATCGTGCAACACGAGCGGCACGTCGAACGCGCCGCTCGGGAGCCGCCACGCGCTGGGGCTCAGGTCGTTTTCGTCGCCGGTGTCGAACTCGTCGAACAGGTGATACACGCCGGCATTGCCGCGATACACGTTCTGCGCGCTGAAGCCGAGGCAGTGGTCATGGTATCCGAGCGTGCAGGGGGTCCGGTCGCCGCCGCGCGAGGGCGAGGACGGGGGTTGCGTGAAGCCCGCGCGTGCATTCCAGTAGAGGTGGTCCTTCCATAGCCCGGGCTCGAGCAGTTCGCACGGGTTGCCATCGCTCTCACAGGCCGTGTGGCCGCCATGCAGGTGCGTGGCCGTCGTGGGCCTGCCGTAGCCGCGGTGCTCATCGAGCGTGGGAAGCAGGTTGCGCACGCGGAGCAGGACCGGACGACCTGCCCGGGCGTGGATGCGCGGGCCCGGAAACATGCCGTTGAAACACCAACCGTCGTCTGTCGGCAGCTCCCGGTGCCAGCGCATGCGCGTCACGCGGTTCTCGAGCAGGTGGAAGTCGGTGCCCGCCGGATCGAGGGGTGCCCAGTGCTGGTGGGCGGCGCGTGCGCCCTCTCCCGCCATGAGGTTGGCAGCCATCGAGGGCGCGGCCCCCAGTTGGGCGACGTCGCACGGGTGCGCCACCGGCGGGATGGGGAGCTCCTCGACCCATGGGGTCGTGGCCGGGCTCGCGACCGTGGCTTTGGAACCGGCACGCGAGCTGAGCCCCAGCTTGGCGACCAGGAAACCCGAGCCCGTGAGCAGCCCGAGCTTGAACAGATCGCGTCGGGACAGCTTCGCCTCGACCAACTCGACCCGATTCCGGCGCGCGGTCTCCGCCAATCGCTGCTTCCAGCCGGCCATGGAATGGATCCTTCACGAAATGGTCGAGGCCGCGATTCAAGTTCGATTTCGATGGGAGCTTCGCTCAGTTATCGGCCGGGACCGCGACGCGCTGCATGCGTCGCGAGGCGTGCGAGACGTGGATTGTTGTTGTGGGCAGGCTAGCGGTGTCGGAGAATGCGCTTGGGCACGCACTTGGATCCGGAGCACAACACGACATGCGCACGGATGATCGGACCGCCACGCGAGTCCGGCTGCTGCACGAGATCTTCGAACACCAGGCCCGCGAGACCCCCACCGCGATCGCCCTGGACATCCCGCCCCACCGGGCCGCCCCCGAACGGGTCCGCCTCACGTACGCCGAGCTCGAGGCGCGCGCCGAGGCGCTGGCGGCGCGGCTCGCGACGCACGTGCACGGGGAATGCGTGGTGGCCGTGGTGGCGCCGCGCGCGGGCGCCGAACTGCCCACGGCGCAGCTCGCGATCATGAAGGCGGGCGCGGCGTGGACCTGCATCGAGCCCGGCACGCCGCCCGAGCGGCTGAAGTTCCTGCTCGAGGACTCGCGCGCGGCCGCCGTGGTGGCGGGCCCCGAAGCCCGTGAGGCGGTGCTCGCCACGGGGTTCCCGGCCGACTGCATCGTGGACCCGGCGGAGGTGGTGCGGACGGACACGCGGCTACGGCACGCCCCCGCCTGGCTAGGCCCCGGCACGCTCGCCTACGTCATCTACACGTCGGGTACGACCGGGCACCCCAAGGGCGTGATGATCGAGCACCGGAGCGTTTCCAACCTGGTGCTCGCCGACGCCAGCTACTTCGACCTGCGTGCTGGGGACCGCGTGGCGCAGACCTCGTCCGCCGCCTATGACTCCTCGGTCGAGGAGATGTGGCTGGCGTGGGGAAGCGGCGCCACGGTGGTCATGGTGGACGACGAACGGGTGCGCTCGGGCCCCGACCTGCTCCCGTGGCTCTGCAAGGAGGGCATCACGGTGTGGTGTCCCGCGCCGACGCTCCTGCGCATGGCGTGCAGCGAGGACCCGCTCCGGGACCTGCCCGACGTGCGCCTCCTCTATGTCGGCGGCGAGGAGTTGACCGCGGACGTGGCGCAGCTCTGGGCGCCGGGCCGCCGGCTGGAGAACGGCTATGGCCCCACCGAGTGCACCGTGACCGTGGTGCGCACGCGCGTGCGCGCCGGAGCACCCGTGACCATCGGCCGGCCGGTCGAGGGGAACCGCGCGCACGTGCTGGACGGCAGACTCTCCGAAGTGCGCGACGGCGAGGTCGGCGAGTTGTGCATCGCCGGCGAGAGTGTGGCCCGCGGCTACCTGGGCCGCCCTGACCTGACGCGCGAGCGCTTCGTCGAGCATGCGAGACTCGGGCGGCTCTATCGCACCGGCGACCTCGTGCGGCGGTTGGCCAGCGGCGACCTTGCCTACCTGGGCCGCGCCGACACGCAGGTGAAGGTGCGCGGGCACCGGCTCGAGTTGACCGCGGTCGAGACCGAGCTCTGCCGCTGTCGAGGCATCGTCGAGGCGGCGTGCCGCGTGCAGTCGAACGGCGCCGGCCCCGAGCTTGTGGCGTTCGTGGTCACCGAGGACGACTGGCACCTGGACGAAGCGGCGCTGCGCGCCGCCCTCCGGCGCACGCTCCCCGAGCCGATGGTGCCGAGCCGGTTCGCGAGGTTGGGAGCGCTCCCGCGTGCCGCGCTGTCCGGGAAGCTGGACCGTGCGGCGCTGCCCGAGGTCGGGCACGAAGCGTGCGAACACCTGGGCGGGCGCGAGGCGTCGGGGCCGATCGAGCAGGCGATCGCCCGGGCGTTCGCGCAGCACCTTTCGGCCGCAAGCGGCGCGGGCGTGGAGGCTGACTTCTTCCTGGACCTGGGCGGCAACTCGCTGCTCGCGGCCCAGGTGGTCTCGGAGATGCGCCGCGAAGCGACGCTGGCCATGCTCACCGTGCGCGACCTCTACGAAGCGCGCACCGTGGCAGCCCTCGCCCGCCGCGCGGCGCCGGCCACGGCGGCGTCGAGCGCGCCGGAGTACCGTGTCGTGCCGCGTGTCGAGCGCGTCTCGGCGCGCGCTTCTTGGGGCATGGCGGCACAGGGCGCGCTGCTCGCCGTGGCGCTGGTCGTGACCGTGAACGTGGCGTGGGCATTGGGCTTTCGCGCCGTTCCAGCGCTGGTGCAGGCGATCGGCGTCACGGCGTTCGTGCTGCTCCTGCCGAGCATCGTGCTGGCGGCGGCACTCCTCTGGACCGTGGTCTCCGGCCTGCTCACGGTGCTCGCCAAGCGCACGCTGATCGGCCGCTACCGCGCAGGGCGCCACCCCTATCTGGGCTCCATGTACGTGCGCCACTGGATCGTGAGCCAGTTGGCCCGATGCCTTCCCTGGGACCTGCTCGAGAGCACGGGGCTCCGCGCGGTGCTCCTGCGCGCACTCGGCGCCCGGATCGGCCAGGACGTTCACCTGCATCGCGGCGTGGCGCTGCATCACGGCGGCTGGGACCTGCTCGACATCGGCGACGGCGCCACACTCGGGCGCGACGTGTCGGTGGGGCTCGTGACCTACGACCAGCAGCAATTGGTGTTCGCTCCCATCCGCATCGGGCGTGACGCGACGCTCGACACACGCGCGCGCATGGGCCCGGGCAGCAGTATGGGCGAAGCGGCGTTTCTCGGCGCCCTTTCAGGCCTGGCCCCCGGCGCCGCACTCCCCGCCGGCGAGCGTTGGGAAGGCGTGCCCGCCGCTCCCGCCGGACTGGCCCCGCCCACCCCGCCACCTTCCGCCGAGCCGGCGCGCGCGAGCATGGCGCATACCGTGGCCCTGCTGGGCGCCAAGGCGCTCGTCGCACAGGTGGCGTTCCTGCCCGGCATGGCGCTCGCGGCGGTGGTGCTGTCCGCGTGGAACGCGCAGGGAGCGACCGTGTCGTTCGTGTCGCTGCCACTGCTGCCGTTGTCGCTCGCGGTGATGGCGGGCTACGCGCTCTCGCTGCCACTGCAAGCCCTGCTCTGCCGGCTGCTCGGGCGCGTCGAGCCCGGCGTCTACCCCGTGCGCGGCAACACCGCGCTCACCGTGCTACTTAAAGAGCGCCTGGTCGAGACCGCGAACGTGGCGCTGTCCGGCACGCTGGCGTGGCCGGTGTGGCTGCGCTGGGCAGGCATGCGCGTGGGACGGCGCTGCGAGATCAGCACGATCATGGAGGTGACGCCCGAACTGGTGGACATCGCCGACGACTGCTTCTTCGCCGACGGCATCTACCTGGGGCGGCCGCTCCTCCATCGCGGCCACCTCGTGTGCGAGCGCACGTCGTTCCAGCGCGGCACGTTCCTCGGCAATCACGTCGTGATCCCGGCGGGGGCGCACCTGCCGGGCGACATCCTGTTGGGCGTGTGCACCGTGGCGGACCCGGCACGCATCCGCCCCGGCACCGCGTGGTTCGGGCATCCGGCGTTCGAGCTGCCGCAGCGCGAACGGATCTCCGCCGACGAGCGCCTCACGTTCCGGCCGTCACCGATCCGCGTGCTGAATCGCGCGCTGTGGGAGGCCATGCGGTTGGCACTCCCCGTGTTGCCCGCCGGGCTGGTGGCGTACTGGGCCACGGAGCTGCCGTCGCTGGCTCAGGGCCGGAGCGCGCTGGCGTTTCATATGGGTGTGCTGCCGCTGGCAGCACTGGGTACGGCGCTCGGGCTGTGTGCGATCACCGTGGCCGCCAAGTGGACGCTGATGGGGCGCATGCGCGAGGGACACCACGCGCTGTGGTCGTGCTGGTGCAGTCGGTGGGACATGCTGTTCGAGGTGTGGTCGGCCTACGCGCGTCCGGTCATCGAGTGCCTGGAGGGCACGCCGTTCGTGGCGTGGTGGCTGCGTGCGATGGGCGTGCGCATCGGCAAGCGCGTGGTGTTGGGCACGAACCTCGCCCAGGTGGTGGACCCCGACATGCTGGAGATCGCCGACGACGCCACGGTGTCCTGCCACCTGCAGCTCCACAGCTTCGAGGACCGCGTGCTGAAGTTGGGCCGCTCGCGTTTCGGCGCGGACAGCACGGCGGCCGCCGGCGCGCTGGTGTTCTACGGCGCCGAGATCGGAGCCGGCGCGCACGTGGGCGAGCAGAGCGTGGTCATGAAGCACGAACGACTGTTGCCCGGAACCGCGTACGCGGGTGCTCCGACGCGGCCGGTGCGCGGGTGAGCCGGGTGCCTGAGGCAGAGCGCTGCGAAACCTCGCTCCTCTCGCCTCGGTCGATGATTCCTCCGGCCGGGACGGTGGATCTGTGGCGGATCACGCTCGATGGCCCGGCGTCTCGACTGCGACAGCTCACGGCCAGCCTCGACCCGGACGAGCAACGCCAATGGAAACGGCTGCGCGTGGGCGCGGATCGCTGGGCGGCCGCACGCGGCGCGCGGCGTGAGCTGCTGGCGTACTACCTGGGGCTGCCGGCGGAGACGCTGCGCTTCGAGTACGGTAAGCGCGGGAAGCCGCGGCTCGCGGGCGAACCTGCCGTACACTTCAACGTGGCCGCTCGCGAGGGGCTGGCGCTGCTGGCGGTCTCCGCCGATCGCGAAGTGGGCGTGGACCTCGAGCACGAGGGCGGCGCCGGCGACGTGACAGAAATAGCGCAGCAGTTCCTGTCGCCGCTCGACCAGGCCGCCATCGCAGCCGCCGCTTTGGAAGCGCGGCGCCACGTGTTCATCGCCGCGTGGGCGCGTCACGAGGCTCGGCGGAAGCTGCACGGACTTGCGCTCGAGGACCCGTTACCGCCGCTCGCACCGGGTTCGATCGTGGTGGTGCGTGGCGTGCCAGTGCCCGATGGGTTCGCCGCAGCGGTCGCAGCTGCGGGTGGCGACTGGCGGGTGCGCGCGCGCGATGCGGGAGAGGTGTTGCCGGGCGAGTGAGCGATCGCGCGTTCGTTCAGAGCACGCGCGCCAACCACCTGAGCACGTTGAGC
>JANNKI010000249.1:0-7472 GCA_031396225.1 bacterium
TCGCGGCGAGTCGCGCGAACGGTGTCTTCGCGCGCATGAGTCCCTCGAGGAAATCGCTGTACTCGAACGGGAACTGCAGCGGGATCAGGCTCATGGATTCCATGCCACCCGCGAGCACCAGTTTCGCGTCCCCCGAGCCGATGCGATGGCACGCATTCGCCACCGCCTCCATTCCCGAGGCGCAATTCCGGTGCACGGTCACGGCCGGCACGCGCTCGGGGATCCCGGAGCGGAGCGCCATCACGCGCGAGGAGTTCGCCGCCTCGCTGGGCATGGCGCAGTGGCCGAACACCACCTCATCGAGTCGCGCCGGATCCAGGTCGCTGCGCGCGATCACCTCGGCCGCGGCGATGCGACCCAGCTCGTAGCTGGGTGTGCGCCGGAACACGCTGCCCGCCTTCGCGAAGGGTGTGCGTACCCCAGCCAGGATCCAGCCGCCCGTAGCCGCCATCAGCGAGGGAGTCGCTCCAATAGTGCGCGAGCCTCCGCCTGATAGCGCGCATCGAGCGCGCTGCTCGTGGGCGGCAGTTCCAGTGCCTTCTCCAGTTCACGGCGAGCGTCGGCCGATTTCTTGAGCTCCTTGAGCAGACGTCCGTACTCCACGCGGTGATTCACGTAGGTGGGCTCCAGCTCGATCGCCTTCTGGAACGCGCGCTGCGCGTTTTCGTGTGAAGCACCCTTGGGCACACCGCCCAGCACGGCGTTCGCGGCCATGCGTTCCATGGCGTTCAGGCTGGACAACTTCATGTTCCACACGCCGAGCGCATGCCACGCGCGACCGATTCCGGCGTCGAGCGCCAGCGCGCGGTCGATCTCGGCCTTGACCTCCCTGGAGAGCGCGAGCCGCGTGCGCGCGCCCTCGCGCAGCGCTTGCCGACCCAGCGCGACCGCCAACCACACGTGCCCGGTGGCGCTGTCAGGCGCGGCGCGCACGGCCTCGCGCGCATGCTTCACGGCTTCGGCCCAGGTGAGCCGCTGCGAATCGCCCTTCTGCGTCTCGCCCAACTCGGATTCGGAACGCGACAGCCGGCACAGGGCGACGACGAGCATGGGCGCGGTCTGCACCGCCTCGGCGTAGGCGGTACGGGCGTCCGCGAGTCGTCCGGCGGCGTAGTGCTGGTCGCCCGCCGCGATGGACTCCTCGGGGGCCGCGGCTTCTGCGAAGCCGGCCGTTCCCAGCGCCGCGGCTCCGACGACAGCCGCCGTCGCCAGGTGACGGACAGCGCCCCGGCAGGCGCGCTCGGAGCGCACCCACCTGCTGTGCATGGGCTTCCTCCACCCGCGCGGCACCTCATGCGCCACGCGGCCTGCACCTTGCGCTGTCGCGTTCGAGCTTGTCAACCGATTGGGGCCCGATTCGTGCGCCTGCGTGGCAACACATCAAGCCTGGACCACGCGGCCCTGCTTGGCACCCTCGGTAGGGGGTGCTACCAATTGCGTTTCCCGCGCCGTGGGCCTCGGTGGCCCGCGTCCGGCCGTACCGGAGGGGCCATGCCGAAGACGCTCATCAGTATCTTCCTCGATTCGGTGGCGCAGCACCGCAAGCCCGCGCTGTTCATGCGCCGGCTCGCCGACACGGCAGGGAGAGGCCGCTGGGAATCACTCTCGTCCGAGCGAGCGCGCGCCGACGTCGAGAGCCTGGCGCTCGGTCTTGCCGCGCTCGGGGTGCGTCGCGGCGATCGCGTGGCGCTGCTGTCCGAGAATCGCTACGAGTGGGCCGTCACCGACCTCGCCACGCTCGGCCAGGGTGCGGTCACCGTGCCCATCTACCCCACGCTGACCGCGCCGCAATGCCGCTACATCCTCGACAACGCCGAGGCGCGCGTGTGCGTGCTATCGAACGCGGCGCAACTCGAGAAGCTGCTCGCGGTGGCGGACGCCCTGCCGCGCCTCACCACGCTCGTGGTCATGGACCCGCCCCCGGCCTCGCGCGATTCGCGCGTAAGCGCCTGGAGCGCGGTGCACGCCGACGGCGAGCGTCGCCTCGCCGCCGATCCCAACGAATTCCGCGCGCTGGCAGACGCCACCCGGCCTGGCGACCTCGCCACCATCATCTACACGTCGGGCACGACGGGCGAGCCCAAGGGTGCGATGCTCACGCACGAGAACATCGCGTCGAACGTGGAGGCGTGCCTTCGGGTGGTGGAGCTGAAGTCCACGGATTCGTGCCTATCGTTCCTGCCTCTTTGCCACATCTTCGAGCGCATGGCCGGCTTGTACGCCATGCTCGCGGCCGGCGCCACGATCGCCTACGCGCGTAGCGTGGACACGGTGGCCGCCGATGCGCAGGAGGTGCGGCCCACGATCCTGACCGGCGTGCCGCGCTTCTACGAGAAGGTTTACGCGCGCGTCATGGACAACGCGGCCACGCAGCCTCCGCTACGCCGCGCGATCTTCAGCTGGGGCGTTGGGGTCGGGCGCCAGGTCGCGCAGTTGCGGTTCCAGGGCAAGCCGGCCGGGCTCTTGTTGGGCTTCCTCGCGACCGTGGCCGACCGGCTCGTGGGCGCCAAGGTCCGCGCGCGCATCGGCGGCCGCATTCGCTACTGCATCTCCGGCGGTGCGCCGCTGGGGCCCAAGGTCATGGAATTCTTCTTCGCCATCGGTATCCCGGTCATCGAGGGCTACGGCCTCACGGAGACCTCGCCGGTCATCTGCCTGAACGTCCCGGGACGCGAACGTCCCGGCGCTGTCGGTCCGCCCGTCCCGGGTACGGAGGTGAGCTTTGGTCCCGAGGGCGAGATCCTCGCGCGCGGGCCCGGCATCATGCAGGGTTACTTTCGCAACGAGGAGGCCACGCGAGCGGCCATCCGCGACGGCTGGTTCCACACCGGCGACATCGGCCACCTGGACGACGAGGGATTCCTGCGCATCACCGACCGGCTCAAGGACCTGCTTGTCACCGCCGGAGGCAAGAAGGTGGCGCCCCAGCCCCTGGAAGGAAAGCTCAAGGCATCGCGCTGGGTGAGCGAGGCGGTGATGCTCGGCGACCAGCGCCCGTACTGCGTTGCACTGCTGGTGCCGAACTTCGGCAACCTCGAAGCCGAGGCCAAGGAACGCGGCTGGCCCATGGGCACGCGGCGCGAGCTGCTCAGGTCACCCGGCGTGCATGCGCTCTACCAGGGCGTGCTCGACGAGCTGAATGCGAGCCTCGCCCCGTTCGAGACCATCAAGAAGTTCGAGTTGCTGGACCGCGAACTGAGCGCGGAGGCGGGCGAACTCACACCCACGCTCAAGGTGCGACGCAAGATCGTGTCACAGACGTTCGCCTACCTCATCGAGAGCATGTATGCCGGCGCGCCGACCGCGGCGGCTCACTGAGCTTTCAGCGATCTCATTCCGGGGGAGGTTTTCGATGAACCGGCTCCGCAGGTTGCGGGCTCTGGCGTTGTGCCTCTGTCTCGTTCCGGCCGGCGCCCAGGCCGCCGGTTATGGCATCTACGAACAGGGCGCCGCGGCGCTCGGCATGGCGGGCGCGTACGTGGCGTCGGCGCACGATGCCAGCGCACAGTTCTACAACCCCGCGGCGCTCACGCGGCTGGAGGGCTCGCAGCTCTCGCTGGGCGGCACGTGGCTCACGACGCGCACGAGCTTCGCCGGCGTGGACCCCTACCCCGGCTACGGCGCCACCGAGGCCATGGAGAACGGCAACTTCTTCCCGCCCACGCTCTACTGGACGAACCACCTGGGTTCGAGCTGGGCGTACGGCGTGGGCCTCAACTCTCCATTCGGCCTGGGCGTGGAATGGCAGGACCCGGAGTCGTTCACGGGCCGCCAACGCGTCACCAAGGCGCTCCTCCAGACCGTGAGCGGGTCGCTGAGCCTGGCCTGGGCCCCGAGCGAGACGTGGAGCTTCGCCGGCGGCGCGAATGCGCTGTTCGCCAAGGTCGAGCTGAACAACATCGGCACGTTCATCACCGATGGCGGCCAGCCGGTGAACGTGCTGCGGACACAGCTCAAATCCGAACTCAAGCCCGGGTACGGCATGCACCTGGCCATGCTCGGGAACCTGTGGACGAACTGGAGGCTGGGCGTCACCTACCGCACTCGCGTCGAGGTCAAGGTGGAGGACGGCAAGGCCACGTTCGAGCAGATCCCCACCGGGGACCCGGCGCTCGACGCCGCCATCGCTGCCGGCAAGCCGGCGAACCAGACCGTGGCCACCGACCTGGTGTTCCCGGCGATGTTCACGGTGGGACTGGCGTGGAAACCGGCGCCCGACTGGACGTACGAGATCGATGGCGTGTGGACCGAGTGGTCGGCGTTCGACAAGCTACCGCTGCGCTTTCCCGGCGACCCGTCGCTCGACCAGGAGCTCATCGAGGACTACAACGACACGTTCGCCGTGCGCGTCGGCGCCGAGCACCGGATGGAGGGCTACACGTGGCGCGCGGGCTACTACTTCGACCCGGCGGCCGCGCCGGCCGAGTCGGTCACGCCGCTCCTGCCGGACGCCAGCCGACACGGCGCCACGCTCGGCCTGGGCCTGCAGCGCGGGAACTGGTCCGTGGACGCCTACAACCTGTTCCTGTTCGTGGACACGCGTTCCACGGAGCTGCGCGAGCGGGGCGGATTCGACGGCGTGTACAAGTCCTATGTCAACGCGCTCGGGGCGACCCTGGCGTATCGCTGGTGAGAGGAGAAACGACCATGCACACGTCCATGCGTATTCGCCTGGGGCTCGTGCTCGGGCTCTCCCTCGCTCTCGCGGGCTGTCAGGGACCCTGCTCGAAGATCGAGAGCATCAACGGCCCGTCGCTGGCCGCCAACGGCGTTGACTTCACGAGCTATGTCGCGGTGGGCACGAGTCTGTCGTCCGGCTACGAGTCCGGCGGCCTGGTGGACCGGCATCAGGTCCACTCGTTCCCGTCCCTGTTCGCTCGCCAGATCGGCAAGTCGGTCCAGGTGGACGGCCAGGGAAGCTTCACGCAACCCACGATCAATTTCGATGGCATCCCGGCGCTGCTCGAGATCAAGTCGTACTCGCCACTGATCATCAACCGCGACGGGCGAACGACCGGAGCGCCAACGAACCTGTCGCAGAACTTCGCTTACCACAACCTCGGCGTGCCGGGATCCATCCTGCTGGACCTTGTGGACACGACCCACTACCACAACACGGTCGCGCCGGTGAATCGCACCAACTTCACCTACTTCAACCTCATCCAACGGACGCGAGGGAGCCTGCTCGTCCAGGCGCTCTCACTGGCGCCGACGATCATGTCGCTCGAGTTCGGCGCCAACGAGGTGCTGGGGCCGACGACCCAGGCCGGCGTCGCGCCCGGCAACACGACCGCCGCCAGCTATGGGCAGCTCATGACGGTGGCGCTCAATGCGATCCATGGGGCCTCGCCGGGTACGCGGGTCGCGGTGTTCAACGTGCCGGACGTGACCAGCATCCCGTTCTTCACCACGTTCCCGCCGCTCACGGTGAGCCTCACGACGGGGCAACCGCTGCCGCTCGTGGGTGCGAGTGGCCCGCTCGGGCTCGGCGACCTCATCCTGCTTCCGGCCGGAAGCCTGATCGCGACGGGGACGGGCATCCCGGCAGGCGGCTACAACTACGTGAATCCCCAGGCGCCGAGCAATGGCCAGCCGCTGTCCGAGTCCCTGATCCTCCGCCAGGCCGAGGTCACGGCGACGCAGACCGAGATCTCGAAGATGAACACCGTGGTGGATTCGGTCTCGGCGCGGCCATTCGTCACGCGAGTGGATCTTGCGGGACTCCTCGCGGACATCTCGGTGAATGGGATCGAGATCGGCGGGAATCTCTACACCTCGGACTTCATCTCAGGTGGCCTGTTCAGCCTGGATGGCGTGCACCCCAACGATCTGGGCTACGCGCTGATGGCCAACCACATGATCGACGCGGTCAACCTCCGCTTCGGATCCGGTATCCCGCGGGTGAATCCGCTGGCCTATGCATCGCCGAACGCCTCCCGCGCACGACCCGCCCTCGATCGGCCCTACCCCACCGTCGTGGATGGGCTGATCCAGAGCCTCAACATGCTGTACCCACGCTTCCACTGATCCGCGGCTGAAATGCGAACGGGCAGCGCTCAGCGCGGCGCGGCGGCGGCTTCGGCGGCACGGGCGGCACGGATCATGGAGGCGATTCGCGTGAACCAGCCGCTCAGGCGTTCGTAGTAGCCCGGCGTCTCTTCAAGGCCCGTGTGCCGGCCCTCCGGGACGATCCAGCGGTCGATGCGCGACAGGCTCCGCCGCACCACGTCCTGCGTCACGGCCGCCGGCCAGACGTCGTCCTTGGATGCCAGCGCCACGTGCAGCGGCACCATCAGGCTCGACACCGCCGCGAGTGGCTCGTCTGAGGTCTCGACCAGGAAGCGATGGCGCTCGGGCGCTCCCGGCACCTGCGCCAGGCCGCTCGCCCGCAACAGTTCGGGAAGCGTGCGGAACAGGGCTTCGCAGGCCACGGCGTCGGCGTTGCCGCGCGCGCGAGCCGCGGCCGCGACGGCGACCGCGCCCCCCAATCCCTGGCCCCACGCGAACACCGGACGGTCGCCCGCCCGTCTGCGCGCGAAGCGGAGCGCGCCCTCTGCGTCGTTCACCCAGCGCGACGCGAACGCCAACTGGATGAGCGAATCCACCGGTCCCGGACCGGCCGGACCGAAGTCGCGGTAGTCGAACGTCATCACGTTGAAGCCGCGCGCCACGAACTCGCCGGCGACCGGCAACAGGTCGCCCATGCTCCCTCGCTCGCGGTCGAACAACACCAGCACCGGGCTCTCGGGCCGGCCCTCGAACCACCAGCCGGTGAGGGGGGCGCTATCGCGCGACGACTCGAACGAGACGGATGACCACTCCATACCAGTAGGTGCGGGCAGTGCGGCGTACTTGTCGGACGGCGTCACCGCACCGGCCGGGACGGCGCCCAGCAGCAGCAAGCCGATCGCGAGCGTGGCGGGCGAGCTCACACCACACCCAGCCGGGGCCACAGTTCCTCTCGCACCAGCGTCAGCGGGATCGTGCCGCTGGCGAGGAGAGCCGCATGGAAGTCGTGCAGTTGGAAGCGTGAGCCCAACTTGCGCTGGGCGTCCGAGCGCAGCTCGAGGATCTGGAGCTTTCCGACCAGGTAGCTCATCGGTTGCGTGGGCGTCATGCAGTAGCGCTGCACTTCGGCGGTGGCGATGCCCGCGTCGAGCATGACCTCCTCGACGAGGTACTGAACCGCCTGCTCAGGCGTCATGCGACCCGAGTGGAGCGACATGTCCACCACCACGCGACAGGCACGGAACAACTGGTCGCGCAGTTGGAACAGGCGCGTGAGCGGGTCGTGCGTGAAATAGCCCTGTTCCCACATGAGCTCCTCGCAGTAGAGCGCCCAGCCCTCCGCGAAGACGTCGCTGTGCACGATACGGCGCAGGCGGGTGGCGGCGCGATTCGCATGCGAGAGCTGCAGGTGGTGGCCGGGGTAGCCCTCGTGCAGGGCGACGATCGGCAACGCCGGGGCGCAG
>JANNKI010000263.1:0-2169 GCA_031396225.1 bacterium
GGTGATCGTGGTGAACGGCGCGAGGGGCCTGTGAAGCACTCGCTCGCGATCGGCGTGACACTCGGGCTACTGTTCGTTGGCGCTGCGTTCGCCAGCGACCAGGCCAGCGACGACGCGCGCTTGCACGCGCGGCTCTCGCCCGAGGTGGCGCAACAGGTGTCGGTCGTGGTGCGCGACGCGCGCGCGGCGGGGCTGCCCACCGATCCGTTGATCGCGCGCGCGTTCGAGGGCGCGAGTCGCGGCGCGGATGCCGCGGGCATCGTGGCGGGCGTGCGCCGGCAAGCGGGGGCGCTGGCCATCTCTCGCGGCTCGCTGGGTGCGGGCTCGCAGCCAGACGAGATCGTGGCGGGGGCCAGCGCGCTGCTGGCGGGCGTGCCGGCCGACTCGATCGCGCGACTTCGCACGGCGCGGCCCGGCGGGAGCGTGGTGATCCCGCTGGTGGTGCTGTGCGACCTGGTCGCGCGCGGCGTGCCGGTGGCCACCGCGTCGGTGGCGGTCGTGACGGCGGCGCGCGCGGGTGCGACCGACAGCGCGCTGCTGCGCATCCGCGAGCGCATCCACAGCCGCATTGACAATGGCGGCATGCCCGCGGGCACCGCGGGCGAGGTGATCCGACAGTGGCTCCACGAAGCCCCGGGCAAGTCCCGGCGCGGCGCCGAGCCACCGGCGGGGCGTAGAAAGGTCCCCTGAGCAGACCGGAAGCGGAGGTTCACATGAGACGGGTCAGGTTCCCGGCGCTCGGCGCAGCGGCTTTCGCCTGGGCACTGGGCTTCGCCATGTCCACGGCGCGCGCACAGGAGTCCCCGGTCGGTCCATCCCCGCTGGCACTCGCGAGCCGCTCGCTCGCGGCGCGCGGGCCAGTGGCGCTCTCGGTTGCGGCCGAACCGAGCGCGCTTCACTGGGCGTTCGAAACGGGGCTCCCGCTCGGCATGTCGCGGCGCGACGCCGCCGGGCGCACGCAGCGCGTCGTCGGCCCGTGGCGGCTCGACGCGTTCGTCAACGCTTCGCACGATCGCGAGGACGCGGCGAACGGCACCGGGCTCGGCTATTCGCTGCGACTCGAGCGCGCGAGCGAACGCAGTGCGCACTGGCTGGGCCTGTCGCGAGGGGGCGCGCGCGCGGCGGGGGAGCCCGAGGCGCGGCTGCGACTGGCGGCCGGGCGGGTGCAGGCGCTGGGCCGCGTGCAGGCCGAGATCTCGTGGATCTCGAGCTCGGTGCTGTTCCGGAACGACCCACGCTGGCCGCGCCTGCGCACGTTCCAGTACTTCACGCCCGGCGACACCGGGCTACCCGGCACGTACCACGACAGCACGATCGCCGAGCCTGGCGACCACTCGACCACGTGGAGCACGGCTCAGGGTGCGCTGCGTTGGCAGCTCGGCCGGCTGGCGGTGGCGAGCGTGGGAGGCCTCTCACTGGGCGACGGCGTGCGCTCGCGACGCTGGGCGCAGGGATCGGTGGAGTGGCAGCTGTCGAGGCGCGTGCTGCTGCTGGCCTCGCTCGGTGAGCGGCCGGCGCCGTCGTTGGCGTTCAACACCGACGCTCACCCGCGCACGATGCTGGGCGTGCAGGTCGCACCCTGGTCCACGCGGGGCTGGGCCATGAGCGGATCGCTCCGGCCCAGGGCCACGGCGTGGCGCACGCAGATACTGCCGCGGGAGCGGCTGGTGGTGCGTGTTCACTGCCGCGACGTGTCGAGTGCGGAGATCGCGGGGGACTTCACCGACTGGAAGCCGGTGCCTCTCCTGCGCCTGCACGCCGGCTGGTGGTACGAGACGCTGCGCGTGCCGCCCGGCGTGCACCGGGTGCAACTGCGGCTCGACGGGGGCGCGTGGCAGGCGCCGCCCGGCCTGCCACGCGCCGACGACGGGCCGGGCGGGCCCTCGGGCACGCTGGTCGTGGTGGCCTCGGCGGACTGACCCGCGCTTCGGTCGCAACCTTGCGGCGGAGGTGTAATCTGGCGCTCGCCATGCGCCTGTTCATAGCCGTGTTCCCGCCGCCCGACGTGCAGAACGTCGCCTATCGCGCCGCCGACCCACTGCGGCCGGGGCGCGACGCCGTGACGTGGGTGAAGCCTGAGCACCTGCACTACACGATGCGCTTCCTGGGTGATCTGGACGCCGCGGGCGCCACGCGCGCCGGCGAGGCCATGCGCGAGGCGGCCGCGGC
>JANNKI010000277.1:0-9842 GCA_031396225.1 bacterium
GGCGATGGTCACGTCCGGCGTGGCGAGCTTCTCCTGGTAGCGCTCGTCGCGGTGCATCCAGCGGATCGGCGTGGCGTCGAAGTGCACGTCGAGCGCATGACGCGCCGCGTGCGTGAGTGGCACCAACGGGTCGCTGTTCAACGGACAACCCTCGATGGCCGGTGTCCACTCGTCCAGGAACTGGGCGAGCGAGCGCAGCAGCCGCGTCTTCGCCTGGCCACGCAGGCCGAGCAGGATGAAGTCGTGCCGCGACAGGATGGCATTGACCATCTGGGGCTCCACCGTGTGCTCGTAGCCCACGACGCCGGGGAACAGCGGCTGGCGTGTGCGGAGCCGCGCGATGACGTTGGCGCGGAGCTCGTCCTTGACGGAGCGGTGCTGGTAGCCGGCGGCCTTCAGTTCGCCGAGCGTGCGGGGGCGGGACATGCGAGGACTCCTTGGGCAGCGTGCGGTGGTCCCGGGCGCGGCGTGCCGGGGAGACGGTTCCGTTGAGCTCCGCGATTCTACCCCGGCCGCCCGCGCCACCGAAGTCGCCGGGCTGCCTGCTCGCCAAGCGTGCGCTACGCTCCACGCTCACTCCCATGCCACCTCCCTTGCCCCCACCTGCCCGCGATCCGGCGCGCGTCGCCCAAGCGCACACGCTCCGCGATGACCTCGCGCGCCACGCCACGCTGGTTGCCCTGCGCGGGAGCCCGGCCTGGCCGGCACTGAGCGCCCGACTGGACGCGCTGCTTGACGACGTTCGCGTGCATGCCCCTGCCCAGCCGGCCGCTCCGGGCGGGAACCCGCACCGCCTGCGGGTTGTGCAATGGAACATCGAGCACGGCAATCGCTTCGAGGCCATCGCCGACGCGCTCGCCCACCACGCCGAACTCGCGGGCGCCGGGCTCATCACGTTGAACGAGGTGGACCTGGGAATGGCGCGTTCGGGGAACCGGGACGTGGCAGGCGAGCTCGCCGCGCGGCTCGGCCTGCACGCCGCGTGGGTGGCCATGTTCCTCGAGAGCACGCGCGGCCGCGACGACGACGCGCTCACCGCCATCCCCGACGACAACGCCGAATCGCTGTTCGGTCTGGGGCTGCTGTCGCGCTGGCCCATCGCCTCGACGCGGCTCGTGCCGCTGCCGGGGCCCGAGGCGCAGCTGTTCGATCGCGAGCGGATGGCCGGTCGATTCGTGGCATTGGTGTGCGAGATCGCCCACCCCGTGCATCCGTTCACCGCCGTCACCGTGCACCTCGCGGTGCACCGCACGCGCGCGCATCGCGCCACGCAGATGCGGCTGTTGCTCGAGGCTCTCGCCGGCGTGCGCGGCCCGCTCTTGCTGGCCGGCGACTGGAACACCCACACGTTCGACCGTGGCGAGCGAGGCGCGGCACTGGCCGGGGGTTGGTCGCTGTTCACGCAGCCCGTTGGCCGGCTGACCCAACGTTTCACGCGGCCCGACCGGGGGCCGCATCGCGAGGAGCTGTTCGACGAACTGCGTGCCGCCGGCGTTTCGTGGGAGCCCTACGCTGACGACGCTCCCACGCTGGCGATGCGCTTCTCCCGACTCGCAGAGGTGCAGGTGCTGCCCGGGCCGCTGCGTGCGCTCGCCTCGCGCGGGCTCGCGTGGGCGGAGCGGCGCGCGCGACTGCGGCTTGACTGGATCGCAGCGCGCGGCTTCCGGGACGCGGCGGGCGCCGGCCGCACGGTGACCGGCCTCGACGGCCCCGGCCTCGCCAGCGATCACGCTCCGATCGTTGCGGAACTTGCGTTCGAGTAGCGCGGCTCGCAAGGAGAAGCGGTGAACGGGGCCGGCTCCACCTGACCGCCAGCGTCGTGCGCTGGGAGTGAGCGCGGCGGCCTCCGCGTTCGTTCGCCGCTGGCGCGGTCGCCTCGCGCGGGGCTCCTCAGCGCCTTATGCTCCCCCGCTCCGGAGGAGCCATGCCCGACTCGACGCTCGCGATCCAGACCCACCAGCTCACACGCCTGTTCGGCGGAAAGCCCGCGCTCGACGGCCTGACGCTCGAGGTGCCGGAGGGATCGTTTTTTGGATTTCTTGGCCCCAACGGCGCCGGCAAGTCCACGACCATCAACATCCTCACCGGGCTGCTTGCGCCGAGCGGCGGCTCCGCGCACGTCCTCGGCTTCGACGTCGAGACGCAGGCGATCGAGGTCAAACGCCGCATCGGCGTGGTCCCGGACGGCCTGCACCTGTTCGAGCGCCTCTCGGGCGAGGAGCACCTTCGCTTCGTGGGCGAGGCGCACGGCCTGGAGCCCGCCGACGTGCGCCGGCGCGCGGGACAACTGTTGGCCGCCATGCACCTCTCGGACGACGCGAACAAGCTGGTGTCCAACTACTCGCACGGCATGCGAAAGAAGCTGGCGTTGTCGTGCGCGCTCATTCATGAGCCGCGGCTGCTGTTCCTGGACGAGCCGTTCGAGGGTGTGGATGCGGTGGCCACGCGCGAGTTGCGGGACCTGCTTCAGCAACTGGTGACCTCGCGCGGCACGACCGTGTTCCTCACCTCGCACGTGCTCGAGGTGGTGGAACGGCTGTGCACGCACGTGGGCATCATCGTGGAGGGCCGACTCGCGGCATGCGGCACGCTCGGCGACCTGCGGCATGGGCCCGACGGCGCCCCGCGCTCGCTCGAGGAGTTGTTCCTCGACACGGTGGGCGCCGACCGCCAAGGCGCCGGCGACGGGCTTGACTGGCTCACGCGAGGGACCGGTCCCGCTTGAGGACGCTCCGACTCCTGTTCTGGCTGCGCTGGCGTATCGCCATGAACACCACCACCAGACGCGGGCGCTGGGCCATGGCCGGCCTCACCGTGCTGCTGGCACTGGCCTTCTCGCCGCTCTACCTGGGCGCCGCGGCCGCGGCCTGGGTCTACACCTCCAAGTCGGGCGCCCCCGCGCTGCTCGTGGTGTTCGGCGTCTGCCAGTTGGCCATCGTGTGGGCGTCGCTGCTCGCGGGTGCGCTGGGGCGGTTGTTCGAACTGGACAAGCTCAAGCGCTACCCGCTCCGCCCGACGGACGTGTTCGCCGTCAACACGATCGCCTCGCTCACCGAACCGGTCGTGCTCATGTCGGTTCCCACGCTCGTCGCCGCCATCGCCGGCGTGGCACGGCACGATGGCACGCTGGCCGGGTTCCAGGCCGCCGCGGGAACCGCGCTCCTGCTGCTCATCACAGCGGCCGCATTGCAGTGGCTGCTGGCCATCCTGGACGACCTGTTGCGCCGCGAGTGGATGCGCTATGCGGCGGCGTTCCTGTTCACGCTCACCGTGCTCGCGTTCCAGTTGATCGTGGGCCGCTCGTCCCGGCACCTCGCCGAGCAGGCGCGTCGAGCCGGGGTGACACCCGAACGCCTGCTCGACGAGGTCGCGCGATTCTTCGAGCGCATCCCCACCGTGAGCGCGCCGGCGTCGGTCGGCGGAGCGCACGCGAACGGGATCTTCCATGAGCCGCTCGTGGGCCTGCTCGTGTGCCTGGTCGCGGTCGCACTCCCCGTGTGGCTCGGGAGCCGCACCATGTCGCGCTCGGCGGTGCGCAACAGCGGCGGTGGCCGCGTACGAGCCAGCCGGGGCCCCGCCGCCACGGGCGCGTTCGCACGGCGCTGGCCGGGACTCACCCGCATCCAGTCCCTGCTCGCGACACGCGAACTGCTTTACTTGTTCCGCACGCCCGCCGTGCTCTACCAGATGATCGTGGTGCCGCTCACCGTGGTGGCCATCACGCTCATTGGCCGCACCCGCGAGGCGGGCTACGGCGAACTGCTGCCCCTGTTCGTCATGACCAGCACGCTCGCGGCGCGAAACCTCATGCTGTGGGGCCATGACGGCGCCGGGATCCGCTCGCTGTTCCTGCTGCCGTTCGAGCCGCGCGATCTCGTGCTCAGCAAGAACGTCGTCTGGCTCGTGGGTGCGTTCCTCGAAGCCGGGCTTGCTTTCGCGACTCTCGCGGCGTTGCGCCCTGCGAGCGTGATGCCGCTCCTGCCCGTCATGATCACGGGGTATGCCGCGGTGACGTTCGTCGGCGGAGCGCTCGGCACGTGGGTGTCCATCACGCGGCCGTCGAAGCCACAGGAGCGCGGCCTGTCGCGCCGTGGCCCGGGCGGGGTGGTCGGACTCGTCGCGTACCTGGTGGTGCTGATCCTCGCCGGGGCGATCCTGCTGGCGGTGATCGCCACGCGCTCGCTCGCCCCCGACGCCCACGATGGGCTGGCCTCGTTGCTGGTCGCCTCCCTCGCACTGATCGTCTGTGTCGCGCTGTGGTGGCTGTCGCTCGAGCGAAACGCGGACGAACTCGAGCGCCATCGCGAGCAGATGATCGGCGAGATCGCCAAGACCGCCGACGCCTGAAAGTTCGGCGCTCCGCCGCTATACTCGCGACCCGCGGCCGCGCCCCTTCTCCCGGAGCCTTCATGCCCGAGACGTCCCCGAATTCGCTCGCCATCCTCGGCGCCGGCCCCGTGGGCCTGGAAGCCGCCGCCCGCGCACTGGAACTGGGCTTCGATGTGCACCTGTTCGAACGCGGCGAAGTGGCGGCTCACGTGCTTGCATGGGGACACGTGAGGATGTTCACGCCCTGGGCCATGGCGGTTGGCCCGGCGAGCGCGCGGCTGCTCGCGAAGCACGGTTGGGCAGCTCCGCCACCCGACGATTGTCCCACCGGGCTCGAGCTGGCCGAGCGTGTGCTTCAGCCGCTCGCGGGTGCGCCCGAGCTTCAGGCTCGCGTACACCATCACTCGCAGGTGGTGCACGTCTCGCGACACGGCGCACGCAAGAACGAGCGTGCCGGAACGGGTGACCGGAAAGCGCATCCATTCCGAATGCTCGTGCGTGACAATGGCGGCCGCGAAAGCGTGCTGCATGCGCGCGCCGTGCTGGACGCGACCGGCACGTACGGCCAGCCCAACTGGGCTGGCACCGGCGGCATCCCCGCGCGTGGCGAGAGCTACCTGGCGCCGCAGATGAGCTACCACGCGGACGACGTGATCGCACTCCGCCGCGAACGCCACGCTGGCAAGACCACGCTGGTGATCGGCGGCGGCGCCTCGGCCGTGACCACCGTGGCCGCACTCGCGCGCCTCGCCGAGGAAGCACCCGGCACACGCGCCACGTGGGTGACGCGCCGCGACACACCGGGATTCGCAGGGGAAGCGGCCGATGACTCCCTGCCGGCGCGCACGGCACTCTACGCCGAGGGACGCCGGCTGCAGCAGGGCGGCTCGGAAGTGGTGAAATGGCTCGGCGGATGCGAGGTGGAGGGCTTCGAGTACAACTCGGCCACGCACCACTATCGAGCGCAGCTGGCCACGGCCGCCGGCGCGCGACTCGAAGAGGCCGACCAGGTCATCGTCAATCGCGGCTACGGGCCCGACACGTCGCTTTATCGCGAGCTGCGTGTGCACGAGTGCTACGAAACGCTTGCGCCCATGAAGCTGGCTTCGGCGCTGCAAGGTGCGGGCACCAGCGACTGCACGCGCATCCCGGCGTTCGGTGCGGATGCGCTCGTGAATCCGGAGCCCGACTTTTACATCGTCGGCGCCAAATCCTACGGACGCTCGAGCGACTTCCTGCTCCAGACCGGCTATCGCCAGGTCTCGGACGTGCTCGAGCGCCTCGCGGAGTCCGCGGGACTCCGCACGCCGCAGGAGGCGTAGTGCCGCTCGCGCCCGCCGAACTCGCCGAGTTGCGCGCGCTGCTGGGCGATTCGGGCGTGATGGCAAGCGAGGCGGCGCTGTTCACGTACGAGGCCGACGCGCTCACGCTCGAGCGGCGCCCGCCCGACGCCGTGGTGCTGCCGCGCTCGACCGACGAGGTGTGCGCGATCGTGCGTTGGGCGCGTGCCAAGAGCGTGCCCGTCACCGCGCGCGGCGCCGGCACCGGACTCGCTGGCGGCGCCACGACCGAGCAGGGCGGGCTGTCGCTGAGCTTGAACCGCATGGACCAGGTTGTGCGCGTGGATGAGGCGCGGCTGTTCGCGTGGGTGCAGCCCGGGCTCGTGAACCTGTGGCTCTCGCAGAAACTGGCGCCGGCCGGGCTCTACTTCGCGCCCGATCCCGCCTCGCAACAGGTGTCCACCATCGGCGGCAACGTCGCCACCAACGCTGGCGGCCCGCACTGCCTCAAATACGGCGTCACGTTCAACCACGTGCTGGGTGCCGTCGTGGTGCTGGCGGACGGCACGGCGGTGACGCTTGGCGGCGAGGCGCCGGATTCGCCCGACTTCGACCTGCTCTCGGTGATCACCGGCAGCGAGGGCACGTGCGCCATCGTCACCGAGGTGTGCGTGCGGCTCCTGCCCGTACCCGAAGGCGTGAAGACGCTGCTGTTCGACTTCGCCAACGTCGAGGACGCGTGCCGCACGGTGTCGCGAGTCATCGCCGAGGGCATCGTGCCCGCGGCCATGGAGATCATGGATCGGCACACCACGCGGCTGGTCGAGGAGTGGTTGCACATCGGGCTCCCCACGGACGCGGCGGCGCTCCTGCTGATCGAGGTGGACGGTCCCGCCGTGACGCTCGAACCCCAGGCCCGACGCATCGCCGAGATCGCGCGCGAACAAAACGCGCGCAGCGAGCGCATCGCCAAGGACGCGGACGAGCGCGCGCTGCTCTGGAAGGGCCGCAAGTCGGCGTTCGGAGCCTACGGCCGCGCCGCCTCGGGGTTCACCATCATGGACGGCGTCGTGCCCCGCACGCGCCTCGCCGAAGCGCTCGCGAACGTGTATGCGTTCGCGGCCGAGAAAGGCCTGGAGGCCGGCAACGTGTTCCACGCCGGCGACGGGAACCTTCACCCGCACGTGCTGTTCGACGCCTCGAGCCCGAAGCAGCAGGCCGACGCGCTCGAGGTGTCGCACAAGATCCTGCGCATGTGCATCGAGTACGGCGGCACGATCTCCGGCGAACATGGCGTGGGCATCGAGAAGCGACCGATGATGGCCGAGTTGTTTGCGGCCGACGACCTGGCCGTGATGGAGCACGTGCGGGCGGCATTCGACCCCGATCGCCGGCTGAACCCCGGCAAGATCCTGCCGGGTGGCAGCGGATGCGGCGAAGCGCGACATGCGTCATTCGAGGCGCTGCGTGGCTTCGCGGCGCACGCCGACGCCGATGGCCCCTGGATATGAAGTCATGAGCGACGTGAGCGCGCCCGCGACCCCGCGCGTCACCGACGCTGCGCGCTTCGCCATGGGCGGGCATCCGCCGGAGGCGGGTCGGGCGCCGCGACTGGCGTGGCGGCCCGAGAGCGCCACGGAAGTGGCCGACGCCGTGCGGCAGGCCGCGGCCGAAGGCCTGAAGCTCGTGCCCTGGGGCGGCGGCGTGGCTCTGTCGCGCGAGACTCCCCCCACGCGCTACGACGCGGCGCTCGACCTGACGGCACTGCGGCGCATCACGGTGTACGACCGGGAGGACTTCACCGTCACGGCCGAGTGCGGCATCACCGTGGCCGACCTGCGCGAAGCCCTCGCCGCGCAGCGCCAGGAGTTGCCGCTCGAGGCCGCGGAGAGCTGGGGCGCCACGCTCGGCGGCGTGCTCGCGGCCAACGCCAGTGGCGCCAGGCGTCGCGCGTTCGGCTCGCCGCGCGACCGTATCCTGGGCGCTCGTTTCGTCACGGGCGACGGCGTGCTGGCGAAGACCGGCGGCCGCGTCGTGAAGAACGTGGCCGGCCACGCCGTGCACCGATTGCTCGTGGGCTCGCGCGGCAGGCTCGGCGTGTTCGTGGAGGCGAGCTTGAAGCTCCTGCCGCAGCCACCCGCGCGGCTGGCGCTGGTGTGGGCCGCCGACGCCGCCACGCTCGCGGCCGAGACTCGCTGGCGCGACTGGCCACGCCGCGAGCCCGCGGCGTTGACCGTGCTCGGCCGAGCCATCGCGGCCACGAACCCGGTGCTCGCATGCGACGCGCCGTGGACCGTGGTGGCCGGATTCGAGGACGACGCCGCGTGGATCGAGGATTGCGCAGCGTTCGCGCATCGCTCGTTGGGTGCGGCGCGCGTGAAAGTACAGAATGCGAGCGTGCCGCCGCTCTGGCAGCAGCTCGCCGACACCGAGGAGATGCCGGGCGCACGGCTCACGTTCACGACCAGCGCCAATACGCCCGAGGCGATCGCGTTCCTGCATGGGCGCCCTGTGGCGGAGCGGCTCGTGTTCCATGCGCCCTGCGGCCGGCTGCACCTGTGGCCCGCGGTCGAAGAGGCGGCCGAACTGACCCGCGAGCTCGCAGGACGCGGCTTCGCGCTGATCGATGCGCGCGGGGCGGGGCTGCCAGCGGCCGCAACGAGCGCGGGCGTGGCCATGCTGAGAGATCGCCTCCGGCAGGCCCTCGACCCCCGGGACGTGCTGGCCCGCGAGTAGCCTGACCCTCACCACCCGCCAACCCGCTCACTTCAAGTACGCGAATCTCCGCGTGAGCGGGCGTCCCGCCGTTTCGAGCCGCGCCACGTACATGCCCGGCGCCGCTCGACCCGACGTGGTCTGCCCCGTCCACGTGACGCGGTGCGGCCCGGCCGCGTGCTCGCCGTCGGCCACCGTGGCCACCACGCGGCCTGCCGCGTCGAGGATGCGCAGCCGCACCGGTCCGCTCGCCGGCAGGCCGAACGACAGTTCGGCGCCGCTGCGCGCCGGGTTCCGCACGGTCAGCGACAGCGCCACGCCCACCGGTTGGGGCTCCGGTTCCGGCGCGTCGAGCAATGACGTGCCGGCCGACACGATGCCGCCGAATGCGCCCTGCGGCACCGGCAGCGTCACCGCGTCGCTGCCGTCCAGGTTCGCGCGCCGGATGGATTGCACGCCCACACCGGCCTGCGAGATGAACATCTTGCCGTTCACGGGATCGAGCGTGAGGTGCGTGGGATTCGAGAGCCCTCCCAGCAAGGCGGCCGTGCTCCGCGCCCCGAGCGGCCTCGCAGCGCGTGCCGCCTGGACGAGCGCCGCCGAGCGCTCCGCGAGCGTGGCCGCCTCACCCGGCGCGGCATTCGCAGCGCTCGTGACGGGCGCCGGCGGCAGCGGCATCTTCTCCACCGTGCCGGTGCCGTATTGAGTCCAGAAGAGTTCCTGCGTCGCCTCGTTGATGGCGATCCCGTACGGACGGCTCCCGGGCGGGAAAAACGCCACCCACTCGCCATTCGAACCGTCAAATCCGCAGCGCGCGATGCCGTCGAATTCGAACTCGGTCCAGTAGACCTTGCCGTGCACCCGGTCCACGGCGATCTCTCGCGGATTGAATCCGAAGAGCTGGAACAGCACCTGCACATTCGAGCCGTTCAGCGACGCACGACTGATGAGCGCGCCGGTCCCCTGGTCGCTCGCGGTCCAGAACATCTGCCCGCCGGCCGGGTCCACCGCGATGCCGCGCAGCGAGCCGAGCCCCGAGAGGATCGTGGTGCCGGGCCCGAGCCCGGGGCCCGTGCGACGGATGCGCGCTCCGGAGTGCGACGCCTCCACCCAATAGACGAGCTTCGCGACATCGTCGTACGCGAGTCCCTCGGGCAGCGTGGCGGCGGGGAGCGGCTGCGTGAGGATGTTGGTGCCGTCCGCCGTGAACCGGCGCAGCGCCGGAGCGGGGTACTGGGTGTCGATGGCGAACAGGTGCCCGGCAACGGCGGGGGGCTGCGCGCTGCTCGGGTGCACCCACAGGGCGCAGAGCGAGGCGAGCAGCAGGAGCAGGATGTGGCCACGCCGCATGGCGCGCCTCCGTAAGGTCACGGCGGAGGCGCCGGACCGTGGCTTGGGCTCAAGAACGCGACGGGAAGATCCCCTGCAGCGCGATGCAATAGTTGATCGCGAGGTACGGAGGCATGTTGTTGTGCGGCTGGCTGCTCCCCGCAACTCCGATCGCGGCCGCACTCAGAC
>JANNKI010000321.1:0-3940 GCA_031396225.1 bacterium
CCGCGGCGACCAGCGCGGTGAGCACGGCGAGTGCGACCACCAACGGCGGCACGCCGGGCTGGAGCCGCAACGCGGCGTGGAACACCTGGCGGCCGATGAACAATGCGAATCCCGCGCCGATCAGCCAGCCCAACACGCCGCCCGTGAGCCCGATGGCCACGGACTCGGCGAGGAAGCGGCCCACGATGCGTCGGCGCGGAGCGCCGATGGCCTTGAGGAGCGCGATCTCGCGCCGGCGCTCGAGTGCCAGGTCGGTGAGCGTGCCGTAAGCGGAGAGCGCACCGGCCACGAGTGCGGCGAGTGTGACGAGCAGCATGAGCCGGCGCATGCGGTCCAGGAGCCCCTGCTCGGTGGCGGACAGCGCGTGCAGCGGCAACGCGGCCATGCCGCCGCCACGCTGCAGGCGCGACGCGGCCTGCTCCACCTGATCGCTGCCGCCGTCCACGCGAGCCTGCACCAAGCTCACCGCACCCGGCCGGCCCGCCAATGCCTGCACTTCGGCGAGCGGCAGCCACAGGGCTTCGTCGTCGCTGCCGCCGGACTCGAACACGCCGCCCACGCGCACCGTGAGCGTGCGCTCGCCCGCGGGGCTCGCGAGCGTCAGCGTGTCACCCGGCGCCAACTCGAGCCGCCGTGCCAGCGTGACACCGGCCTGCGCGCCGTCGGGGCTGCCGCGCCGCTCCCACGAAGGGTGCAGTCGCGCGAGGGCCACCGGGTCGGCGCCCGCGAGTGCGACGGCGCGGCCGCCCACGAGTGCTCGCGCGTAGAGCACGGGCACGCCGTCCACGCCGGCGTCGGCGAGCCGGCGGCGCACGGCCGACTCGTCCAGGAACGCCGCGCCGCCCGACTCGGAAGGGGCCACCAACAGGTTGGGCCCGAGCGAGCGCAGTTCGCGGGTGAGCTTGGTGTTCACGTCGCCCGACACGTGTAGAAGCGCCGCGGCGACACTCGCGCCGATCGCCACCGCGAGGGCCGCAAGCGAGGCCGTACCGCGCCGCCGCCAGAGCGACGCCCACAGGAGTCGCACCTCCATCCGGGCCCGCGCGTCAGCCACGCAGCACCGTCACGGGATCGAATCGGAGCGCCAGGCGCAGCGGGCCGAGCGTTCCGGCGAGTGCGACCGCGCCCGCCACGAGCAGTGCGGCCGGCAGCAACAGCGGTTGAGCGGTGGCCGGCGCCGCGAACGCGTCACCGCGGATCAATGCCGCCGCACCCGTGCCCGCGAGCCAGCCGAGTGCGCCGCCCAGCAGCGAGACGAGCAGCGTCTCGGCGAGCAGCAGCGACGCGAGTTGCGCCGAGGTGGCACCCAGCGCGCGCATGAGCCCGAACTCACGCGAGCGCTCGACGACGGTGGCGGTGGTGGTGGAGACGAGCCCGAGCGTCGAGGCCGTGAGCGCGGCGAGTGCGAGGAGCAGCATGAGCAGGTGAAGCCGCGCCACCACGCCGGCCTCGCCTGCGACCGTCTCGGTCATGGGCACCACTTCGGCGCCGGGGATCGCCGTGGCGAGATCGCGCGCAACGTTCGCGGGGTAGGCCGTGCACATCCAGCGCTCGAAACCCTGCGGGTCGCGCGCCGGGTCCGGGGGAGACCGGCGCGGAGCGGGCCGCACGAGTGCTGAGAGTGCGACGCGGTCGATCTCGCCCGGTCGCTCAGCGAGCCGCTGCGCCAACTCCAGCGGCAGCCACGCGCGGCCACCGTCGAGCCCGCCGGCTCGCACCTCACCCGTGACGCGCACGCGCACCGTCCGCCCCGCCGCCACGAGCGTGAGCGAGTCGCCGACGTGCGCGCCGAGCGCGCGCGCCAGTTCCGTGCCCAACGCCAGCTCGAGTGAGTTCTCGTTCGGCCAGGCCCCCCGCACCCGCCAGAGCGGCCGCAGGCTCGCCACCCCCGTGCGCCACGCGGCTTCCGCAGTGGCGACGTCGCGCGCGAACCACGTGCCGGTCGCTTCGAACGTACGCGTGCCGACGCGGAGGGAGAGTTCCAGTTCGGGGGCGGCCTCGAGCACGTTGTGCTTCCAGAACGTGGACTTGAGCGCCGCGACGGCGCTCTCGGGCAACGCCACGCCGGCGCGTGCCACCCGTGCTTCGCCCGTGGCCTCGGGCCGCCACGACGCGCCTTCGGGGCGCATCACGAAGTTGGGGCCGGCGGCGCGCAACGTGCGCGCGAGATCGTCACCTATTTGAAGCGCGAGCGTGCCGAGTGCCGTGGCCACGCCGGTGCCGAGCGTCACCGCGAGCAGCGAGAGCAGCACCCGCGAGCGGCGGGAGCGCAAGGAGCCGAGCAGGAGGCGTACGAGCAACGTCAGCGTCCCAGCGCCAGTGGCAGGACGGCCTCGAGGTCGGAAACGGCGATGGACACGCGTCCGCCCTCGAGCCGGTGCGCGACGGGCAGGGGGTTACAGCCGCCGCCCCGTCCCAGCGAGTTGAGCGCGATGGGGGACGTGCAGTTGCGGCACACCGCGGCGGCGCCCTCGAGGAAGTAGCCGATGGGCCCGCAGATCTCACACGCGTCAAGGCTCGTGTGCACCACTCCCGCCGCCTGGATGGCGAAGAAGCGTGCGCGGCCCGACGGGACCTCGGCATCGAAGAAGTGCATGCGACCGTCGGCGAGCGTGCTGGCGTCGAACGCCACGGCGCCGGCCTCGGGCACGAGCGGCGTGGCGGGCTCGGGCCCGGGGATCCGGGCACGCGTCGCGAACGCCACGGCCAGGAGCCCGACCACGAGCAGGCCGAGCACGGCGAAGCCGCGCCGCCAGGACGCGTCGCGTGCGGCGGCCGCGCGCACGAGGCGAGCCTCGGGAGGGGATGTCGGCTCCTGCGGCGCCGTCGTGGCGGCCGCGCGTCCCGAGCCGAGCAGCATCCAGCCCAGCGCGAGCGCGAGCGTGAGCGTGAACAGCAGCAGCTCGTTCTTCACGAGCGGCCCCACGATCGCCATCTCGGTGCGCGAGGCGGGAAGCACCCGGCCCTCGGACAGTTCGTGCAGGCCTCCCACCAGCAACTGGAACGCCAGCAACAAAAGCACCGCGGTGGTGAGCGAGAAGAATGGCTTGAGCGGCACCTTGAGCGTCCCGCGCGCGAACAGCACCCCGAAGCCCGCGGCGAGCGCCAGGCCGATCGCGGCGCCAGCCCAGAGCTGGAGCCCGCCCGAGTTGAACTCGGCGGCGGCCAGGAAGATCGCGGTCTCGAATCCCTCGCGTACCACCATCACGAACCCGAACAACGCCACGCCCAGCATCCCGCCACCGCTCCCGCGCGCGAGGCCCGCCTCGATCTCCTGCCTCATGCGCGGCGCGGTCTTCCACATCCACCACGTGAGGGACAGCACGAACGCCGCCCCCAACAGCATGGCCACGCCCTCGACGATCTCCTGGTTCCACACGATGCGCGTGGCGAGCATCGCCAACACGACCGAAGCGACCAGCGCGGCGGCCGCGCCCGCGAGCAGCGCCGGTACGCGCGCGCCCTGCCCCTGGCGCTGGAGCAGGCCCGAGGCGATGGCGAGCACGAGGGCCGCCTCGACGCCTTCGCGCAGCGTGATCACGAGAGCCTCGAACACGGCGGCTCCTACGCGCCCTCGCCCGGACGCACGAGCGCGTCGGGGGCGAGCGCGGACTTCCAGGCCTGACACACGCGTGGCGAACAGAACCCGAACGCCGCCTCGTTCAACGAGTAGAGCTGGCTCTTGCCGACACGGCGCACGTGCACGATGTCGAGATCGCGCAGGATGCGCAGCTGGTGCGACGTGGCGGAGAGCGTGGCGCCGAGCGCGCCGGCAAGATCGCTCACGCACAGCTCTCCGAGCGAGAGCGCGTAGACCAGCTTGCTGCGCGTCGGGTCGCCCTGCGCCCGGAACATGCGCGAGAGGCGCTCGACGTGCGCGTGGTCCCGGAGCGCGCGACGCACGCGCTCGGTCGGAGTCACACCGAGGGGTGGGGCTGGG
>JANNKI010000391.1:0-4983 GCA_031396225.1 bacterium
CGACGCCGAGGACGAGGTGGTGAGCATGGTGGGCGTGAACCGTCAGGCCACGCTGCTCGCGGTGACCGAGCACGGCTATGGCAAGCGCAGCGAGATCTCCGAGTACCGCGTTTCGCACCGCGGCGGCAAGGGCATCATCACGATCAAGACCACCGAGCGGAACGGCAACATCGTTGCGGTGAAGGAGGTCGTCGATGGCGACGAGCTCATGATCGTCACGCGCCAGGGCCAACTCATCCGCATGCCGGTCAAGGGCATCAGCGTCATCGGCCGCAACACGCAGGGCGTGCGCCTCGTGAACCTGGCCGTCTCACCCGAGGAGAGCGGTAACCTGCTGCCCGACACCGTGGGTGGCGTGACGCGCGTGGTGCCCGAGGACGATGACACAGCCGTGGTGGGCGAGGGAGCGCCGGAGATCACCGACGTGCCCGAGGTGCCTGACGTGCCTGAAACCCCAGAAGCCTGAGCCGACCGACGGGGCCGCGAAGGGACGCTTCGCGGCCGTCGTTCGGCCGCCCCTTGTGAAAAGATTCACGAGCGAAGGATCGATGTCCCACATCTCCGAGCCCACCGTTCGCCGGTTGTCGCACTACTACCGCGTGCTCGAGGAGGTCGCCGCTGAAGGCAAGCGGATGATCTCGTCGCACTTATTGGCGGAGCGCGAGGGCATCACCTCGGCGCAGGTGCGCAAGGACCTGTCGTCGTTCGGCTCGTTCGGCCGCCGCGGCCTCGGCTACCACGTGGAGCACCTGCGCGAGGAGATCCGCGCGCTGCTCGGACTGGATCGCCGCTGGCGCGCGTGCATCGTGGGGGCGGGGCATATCGGTGCAGCACTTGTCGGCTATCGCGGCTTCGCCGATCAGGGCTTCGACCTGGTGGCGGTGTTCGATGCCGATGCCGGCCGCATCGGTCGCACGCTCGAAGGGCTGGTCGTGCGCCCCGTGACGCAGTTGTCGGCCAGGGACGGGTTCGAGATCGGCGTGATCGCGACGCCGGTGCGCGCCGCGCAGGAAGTGGCGGACGCGCTGGTGGCGGCCGGCGTGCAAGGCATCCTCAACTTCGCCCCGCGGAAGCTGCGCGTTCCGGACTCCGTCACGCTTCGCACCGTGGACATGACCATGGAGTTCGAGAGCTTGTCGTACGCGCTCACCCGTGCGCGCACGGCAGGCCCGCGCCGGAAGCGCGGCCGCACGCGTCCATGACCCGCGGAGCGGAACGGCGCGCGCTCATGGCAATGGTGCTCGCCTGCCTGCTCTGGGGCGGGACGTTCGTGGTCATCCGCGACACGGTCGCGGCCATCGCGCCGGCCACGCTGGTGTGCGCGCGCTTCCTGCTTGCCGGTGCGGCGCTCGCGCTGGTGCTCGTGGTGCGCCGGCGCCGACCGTCGCGCGTCGATCTGCTCGGCGGGCTCCTCTCGGGAGTGCTCATGGTGTTCGGGTTCTACCCTCAGGCGGTCGGCCTGCAGTGGACGAGCGCGGGCAGCTCGGCGTTCCTGACGTGCGCCGGCACGTTGCTCGCCGCGTTCTGGGCGTGGCCGCTGCTGCGACAGCGACCGAGCGCGCGACTCGTGGCCGGCCTCGCCATCGCGCTGGCCGGCTCCGCGCTCCTGTCGTTGCGCGACGGGCTGACGCTCGGAAGGGGCGAACTCCTCACGCTGGCCGGCGCGGCGATGTTCGCGCTGCAGATCGTGGCCGTCTCGCGGTTCGCCGGCGCGGCCGACCCCGTCGCGCTCGTGTGCGTGCAATCGTTCGTCGCCGCCGCCGTGTTGCTACCGATCGCCGGGCCACCGGCCGAGTTGTTGAGCTCGCTCGGTGGCGCGAACCTGTGGCGCTTCGCCTATCTCGTCGCGGCAGGCAGCACGCTGGCCCCGCTGCTCCAGGTCTACGCTCAGCGCACGCTCCCGGCGGGCCGCGTGGGCCTGCTGTTCGCCCTGGAACCGGTGTTCGCCCTGCTGTTCGCGCTGACACTCGGCGCCGAACAGTTCGCGGCCCGCTGGTGGCTGGGCGCGGCGCTGATCCTCGGCGCGGTCGTGATGGTGGAGTGGCGGGGCCAGGAGCCGGTCGCGCGAGACGGGGCGCCCGGGCCGCGATCGCGCAGGTAGGTGGGCAGGCAGTCCTCGGCGATTTCCGCAGCGGGTGGAACCGCGACGAGCGCCACGGCAGCCAGCCCTCTCATCGCTCACCGCGCCGCGGGCTTCTCCGCGAGCCATGCCAGCAGTCGTTGAGCCACACGCGGGTCGCCGCGGAAGATCGCGGCGCCGCGGCCATGGAGGCCCGAGTCCGCCACGCGCACCTGGCCCGGCTCGGTGGCGCGGGCGATCAGGTCGGCCAGCTCGAGCGCATCCGGCTCCTCGGGCGAGACCTGGATGAATGTGCGCGTTCGCGCCGCGCGCAGCCGGGAACGGAACTCGGCCACCTCGACCACCGGAAGCCGTGGCGCCACGAGCAGCATCGCCTGCACGCCGGACCCGTCCTTCGTACGGTTACCCCGCGCGCGCGCCAGCGCCAACGCCACGGGCGCCATGTCGCCCGCAGCACCCACGAGCCACGTGCCGCCCGGGGCGAGCCCCCGCTTGGCGAGCAGGTCCATGACGGCGGCGGCATCGGCGGCGACCAACGGATGCAATTCGGCCTCGCGCCCGAACCAGGTCTCAGGGCCCATCACGCCGGGCCCGAGGGCGCCATAGGAGCCGCGCGGGGCAAGCAGCACGACCGGGTGCCCCGCCGCCGAGAGCGCGGCGGCGAGCGTATCGGGTGCGGCGAGCGTGTCGGTGGGGGAGAGCACGAACAACATCGGCGTGGCGCGCGGCGCGCCGGGTGCCGCGGGCACCGTGATCCAGCGCACGGCGAACCCGTCGCGTGCCGTCAGCGTCTCGCCGCGTGCGCCGAGCGACGCGACAAACGCCCGCTCACCCGTCTCGATGGCGTCGTGCACCAGCGCCACCGTGATCCTCCGTCGCTCGTCGCTGTAGTGGAGCGCATGCTGTGCGCGCACGAGCAGTGATTCCGCTTCGGCGTCCCGTCGGCGCGAGCGCGCCGACACGGCCGCGAGCCAGCGCCAGGCCCCCGTGGTGTCCCCGGCGGCCAGTTCGATGAGCGCGAAGCGCCGCGTCCACTGTGGCCGCGGGCGGAGTCCGCCGCACCACTCGCGGATGCCCGCCAGCGCGCTGTCGGAGCGCCCGCGCAGGTGACGTGCCCACGCCAGGCGCGCCTGCGCGTCGGGGGCGCGGCGCGGCATGCTGATCTGGGCCTGCTCAGCGAACACGGCGGCGTAGCCATAGGCTTCGGCGATATCGGCCGGGCGGCCGCGGCGGAACAGCGCGTCGATCAGCGCGAAGCCCTCGTCGAAATCGCCGCGCAGCGACATGGCGCGACGCCACTGCGCGAGTGCGCTGTCGGGACGGCCGGCGCGCGCATCCTGCACGCCCAGCCACCACGCGGCTTCGCCGGCCTCGAGGCGCTTGCCCGCCGCCGCACCCGGCTGTTCGCCTTCGGCGGCGTAACGCCGGAGCGCCGCACGCACCGACGCGCCATCGCGACCTTCCCACATCGCCAGGAGTCCCGGCGGGGGCGGGATGCCAGCCGCTCGCGGCCCGGAGGGGATCAGCGCGGCCAGCAGCAGGAGGCTCCCGGCCAGAGTCGCATGACGGCGCTGCGGGCGGAACTTCATCGTGACCCCTCCATGCGCGACTCCTCGAGCACCTCCAGGAACAACCGCTCGAGCGGCGAGTGCAGGTCGTCGCCTGCGCCCCACTCGACGCGGGTCAACTCGCGTGCGATGCGGCCGTCATGCAGGAGCACGACCCGGTCGCACAGGCGCTCGACCGTCTCGGTGACGTGACTGGAGAACAGGATCGCACAGCCGCCGCGGGCCAGGCGCCGCAGTTCTGCCTTGGCGGCCAGCGCAGACGGCGCGTCGAAACCTTCGAGGGCCTCGTCGCACAGCAGCACACCCGGCTCATGGAGGACCGCTGCGAGGAACGAGAGCTTCTTGCGCATGCCGTGGGAGAAACCGCGCACGGGCTCGTCCAGGCGTGTCGCCAATTCGAGACCGCGCGCCAGTGCCACCGCGCGCTCGTGCGCGGCGACAGGTTCGAGCGCGCGCACGGCGGCCACGAACGCGAGGTACTCGCGCGCCGAGAGCTCGTCGTGAAACGACGGCTCCTCGGCGGCATACCCCAATGCGCGCTTGGCCGCGAGCGGATCGGCCCACACGTCGTGCCCCGCGATTCGGGCCTGCCCCGCGTCGGGCGGTTGCAATCCGGCCACGGTGCGAAGCAGCGTGCTCTTGCCGGCGCCATTCGCGCCGAGCAAGCCCACCACCTCGCCCGCGTTCACGACAAACGACACGCCGGCGAGCGCCAGGCGAGTCCCGTAGCGACGCTCGAGCGAGCGCAGCTCGAGCATCACGCCACCTCCGGCGCGTTCCAGCGCTTCACGCGGCGAGTGGCCTGCGCGAACGCGGCCAGCAGCACGCACCAGCCGAACAGCGGGATGGCGAGGCTCGCGACGATGCCCGCGCCGAGCCAGCCGTAGTAGAGGTTCTCGGCCGTCACGGGACTCCCGGCCAACGACAGGCCCAGGTGCAGGCCGAGCAGCGTGATGAGCAGCGCCGGCAGCGCCCAGGTCACCGCCAGCCCGATGCGTGCGAGCGGCGGGAGCGCCGGGGGGATCGCGGCGTGCAGCACGAGCACGACGCCGATCACGCCCAACAGCGGCCATGCCCGGCCGCGCCACGCATCGCCCAGCGACAGAGGCAGCGCGCGTAACGTGGAAGGGGGGTCGCCCGCCGCACGCCAGGCCGCCCACGCGCCCAGCCCGGCGCAGGCGATCGTGAACGCCGCGAAGGCCTGCGCGCGAAGCTGGAGCGGCTCGCGTCCCATGGACCAGGCGACGAAGCGTGGCCACCGACCCCATGAAGGGCACGCGCCCACGCGGCTCCTCCCCCGCGCAGGACCGCGCGCTCGCGGCCCAGCTCGAGTCC
>JANNKI010000397.1:0-4843 GCA_031396225.1 bacterium
GTCGAACCAGGTTTGAAGAATCACCAGCGCCGCTTCGGCATCGACCTGCGCCTTGCGCTGCTGCCAGGAAAGCCCGCGTTGCTTTCGCGCACGCGCGTCCGCGCGCTTGCCTGTCTTCGAGACGCGTGAAGCAACGGTGGCGCGACGCCTCGTGGCCGGTGCGAGGAGCTTCCGAAGCGTGACCCCAGCCCGCGCCACCTCGCGCTTGAGCCCGGCCCATGCCTCGTCCAGATCCGCCTCGTCCGCATCCTGGCCGAGTCGCTCCATCCGGAGCGCCGCGGCCGACGCAGCCTCGAACCCGAAGTTCGCGACTGCTCCCTTGAGCGCGTGCGCCGCCATCCGGAGTGCTTCGGGGTCGCGCGCAGCCCTGGCCCGGTCGATCCGACGCATCATGCCGGGGCGATCCTTGAGGAAGATGCCCGCAAGTTCGCTCGCCAGCTTCGCGTCGCCGCCCAGGCGCTCCACGACGGCCTCCGGGCCGGCGCCCGCCGGCGCCCCGCGAGGCGCGGCCCCCGTCGGGACCGACACCGCGGGCGCCGCCAGCGACTCGATCGTGGCGAACAACTCCTCGCGTTGGATCGGCTTCAGCAGGTAGGTGTCCATGCCGGCAGCCAGGCAGCGCTCGCGATCCCCGCGCATCGCATGGGCGGTCAACGCGACGATCGGGATGTGTCGGCCGGTGCCGCGCTCGCCCTCGCGCTTGCGGATCGCAATCGTGGCCTCGAGCCCGTTCATCACCGGCATCTGCACGTCCATGAGCACCACGTCGAACTCGCGACGCGCGAGCGTGTCGAGCGCCTTCTGCCCGTTCTCGGCGAGCGACACTCGGTGCCCGCGCATCTCGAGCAGTCGTTTCGCGAGCGTCTGGTTCACGCGGTTGTCCTCGACGACGAGCACGCGCAACGGGCGGCCACGTCGGCGCTCGACCGGGCCGACCAGGCCTCGCCGACTCCGCACACGGCCACCCATGGCGGAGATGATGGCGTCGAAAAGGTCCGATTGCTTGACCGGCTTGACGAGGCAGGCCTGGATGCCAGCGGCCTTGGCGGGCGCAGTCGAGTGGCCCGCGGAGGTGAGCAGGAGGAGCGTCGGCTTTCCGTAGCCGCGCTCGCGACGGATCATGCGCGCCAGTGTCAGGCCGTCGGTGCCCGGCATGTGCGAGTCCAGCAGCACAAGCGGGAACGGTTTTGCCGAGCGCCGCGCGGCGTCCAGCGCGGCCAGCGCACCGGGAGCGCCATCCACCGGCGTCGGGTCCATGCCCCAGTTCGTGAGCATCTCGTCCAGGATGCGGCGATTGGTGGCGTTGTCGTCCACCACCAGCACCCGCATGCCGCGCAGGGACGGGTGCGAGGCCGCGACGCCCGCGACGCGTTCTCCCGGAGCCCTTTCGAGCCGGGCGGTGAACTGGAAGACGCTGCCCCTGCCCACCTCGCTTTCGAGCCAGAGCCGCCCGTGCATGAGCCGCACGAGCTGCGCCGCGATGGCCAATCCGAGCCCGGTGCCTCCGTACCGTCGCGTGGTCGAACTGTCGGCCTGCACGAACGCCTCGAAAACGTGGCCGTGTTTTTCGGGCGGGATCCCGATGCCCGTGTCGCGCACGGCGAAGTGCAGTTCCACCCAGCGCTCGCCCTGCGAGATCGTCGAGACCTCGAGCACCACCTCGCCCTTTTCGGTGAACTTGATGGCGTTGCCGACCAGGTTGACGATGATCTGCCGCAGCCGGCCGGGGTCCCCCACCACCGCGTCCTCGACGTCAGGCAGAATGCGGCACGCCAGCTCCAGCCCCTTCTGCTGCGCGCGCAATGCGAGCAGGCGCACGGTGTCCTCGACGGCGTCGCGCAGCCCGAACGCGACCGACTCCAGGTCGAGCTTTCGCTCCTCGATCTTGGAGAAGTCGAGGATGTCGTCAATGAGCGATCTCAGCGCTTCGGCGGAGTCGTTCACGACGCCGAGGTAATCGCGCTGCTCGCGGCTGAGCCTGGTCCCGAGGGTCAGCTCGGTCATGCCGATCACCGCGTGAAGCGGCGTTCGGATCTCGTGGCTCATGTTGGCCAGGAACTCGCTCTTGGCCTGGGTCGCCGCCTCGGCCCGCTTCTTGGCGGATTCCAGCTCCTTCACGAGCTGCGTGAGGCGTGCGGCATGCTCTTCCTCGGCTTGGCGCGCGGCCTCGATCTGCTGCGCGTAATCCCGGAGCGCCTGCTCGGCCTGCCGGCGGTCGGTGACGTCGCGGGCCACCGCGAACACCCGCTTCGCCTCGGGCAGCGGTGCCGCGCTCCAGGCCAGCCAACGGTAGGAGTCGTCCGCGCTGCGATACCGGTTCTCGAACTGCACGAGCTTGGTGCCCGTGGCGAGACGCGCGAGCACCTCGAGCGTGCTCTTCCGGTCGTCGGGATGCACGAGTTCCATGTAGGTCCGGGCGAGCAACTGTTCGTTGGTGTAACCCAGCGCCCGTTCCCACGCCGGGTTCAACCGAAGGAAGTAGCCCTCGAAGTCTCCGATGCACAGTAGGTCCGGCGACAGCGTGAAGAACTGATCCATCTCGTTCCGCGCGCGGCGCAGCGCCTCCTCGGCGCGCCGCCGCTCGATGAACTGGCCAATCTGCCCGCCCACGGTGGACAAGCTTCGCAACACGTCTTCATCCGGCTCGCGGATCTCGCGGCTGAAGAACTCGAGCACTCCGTGGACCCCGCCTGCGAGCAGGATGGGAAACCCGAAAGCGGCGTGCAGGCCAACGCGGCTGGCGACCGGCGCGCGCGGAAAGTTCGGATCCTGAAGCACGTCGGGAATCCACGCCGGCCGGCTCGTGGACCATACCCGCCCCGGCAGCCCCACGTCCGGCTGAAACGTCGTCGCGCGACTCACCGCCTCGAACTCGGTGAACTCGGAGCCCGGGACGTGCCACAAGTAGGCGCAGCGCAACTGCTGGAGATCGGAGTCGATCAACCAGACCGCGCCGTGCTCCCACAGCAGCGTCTCGCAGATCGCCTGCAGGATTCGCGGGATGCCATCGTCGAGCGTTGTGGCCTCGGCGATGACACGCGTGGTCGCGTACTGCATCGTGAGCAATCTCTGCTCGCGCTCCCTTTCGGTCGTGGCGGAGCCCATCGCGTGCTCCCTCGGGGCCGGGTGCGACGCGGCATCCTTGCCGGGGTCCCGAATCCGTTCGCGCCGCCGATCCCGCCCCGAATTCGCAGTGGGGTGGTCCGGCGCTGGCGTCATCCTACGGGAGTCGCTCACGGCCCGCTACGCAATAGACGGCCTAGCGCTTGCGCAGGTCCTTCTTCCAGCCCGAGACGAGCACGATGGGCGCCGCTCCCTCGGATGCGAGCACATTCACCAGGAATCGCTGGCCGTCAGGGCTCACGTCGAGTGAGCGGTAGAGCGGCCGCAGGTTTGCGCGGAACAACTCGGTCTCGCGCCCCACCTGCATCGTCTCAGGAGTGAGCGACACCGCCACGATCATCCCGTCGGGCCGCGCGTAATAGAGTTCGCGGCCGTCGGCGCGCCAGCGCGGCAGGCCGCCGCCGCGCGTGGAAACCTGGATGCGTCCGCCACTCCCGGGCTCGGAAGCGGACATCCCCGGCACGGGCTCGATGAATACCTGCGGCTCGGGCGCGTCGATCGTGCCATAGGCCACCCATCGACCGTCGTGAGAGAAGCTGCCGTAGTTGACGGATCCGGCCGGAGCCGAGAGCCAGTGCACCCGGCTCGGGTCTTGGAGGTCCAGCACGCCGACGCTCTCGGCCGCAACCGTCGAAAAGTCACCGCTGCCGAACAGCAAGTAGCGCCCGTCGCTGGTCCAGTCCAGCGGCCACACGTCCCGGGCTCTGCGGAAGAGCTGTCGAGGGGCGACGACGCCCTCAATCGGCAGCACCTGGATCGAATAGACGGACATGTTGGTCGGATCCCCGGACCGGGCCCGGGACGTGTAGGCGACTCGCCTTCCATCGGGCGAGGGCACGGGCAGGTCGTCGTCCGCATCGCTCAGGGTCAGGCGGCGGGTGATCCCGCGATCGAAGTCGTACAGGAAGATGTCGCCGTTCGGGAGCAGCTGCGACGAGTAGACGGCTCGCTGTCCGCCGGCCGACAAATGGATCATGAAGTGGTTGCCACTCTCGCCGGCGGTATCGAGGACGCGTCCCGTACGGTCGAGCAGGCGGATCTGGCTGCCCTGGCGACCGCCGAGCGGTTGATAGGCGAGCAGGCCGGTGCGCGAGAGCGAGAAGTTCGCCTTCCAGGTGGTGGGGTCGAATTGGACGCGCTCGGCCGTGGGCATTGCCTCGCCCTTGAACCGCAGGGCGCCCGGATCGAACGCTCGGGCCATGAGAACGCTGTCCTGAACGTAGAACAGGTACCCGTCGGCATAGTGGGCTTCCGTGGCGGCTGGGAGTAGCTGGCGCTGCTCCCGGCCATCGGTCGAGCCGACCCAGATGGCGTTGTCGGGACCGCTCACGTTCTGGTGACTCCCCGCCAGGTAGAGGAAACGCCGGCCGTCGGGCAGGAACTGCGGCCAACGGTGCGTGGTGTGGCGCGCGGAATCGAGAGCGGTGATCGCACGCGGCGCCCCGCCCATGGCCGGCACGACCCACAGGGCGGCCTGAAAGTCGGGGGTGAACACGATCTGTCCCTTCCGATTCCAGGTGCCGCCGCGGCCCCAGCCCGCCGGGCAGATGGCGAACACCTGACCGTTCGCGAGATCCACCCGTTTGAGCTTGCGGTCGGCGAAGAACGCGATCGATCGGCTGTCCGGGGACCAGAACGGGTAGGTCGCGTTCTCCGTTCCCGGCAGCGGTCGCGCCGCCAGGGAGGCCACGTCGCGCACCCACACGCGCGCGCCTCGCAC
>JANNKI010000460.1:0-7865 GCA_031396225.1 bacterium
TCTTGGGGAACCAGAACGTGATTCCGGCCAGCGTGCCGATGATGGCGATGGGGAAGAACGTGTAGTGGAAGTGCGCGACCACGAAGTAGGTATCGTGGAAGAAGATGTCCGCGCCGCTCGCCCCCAGGTAGATGCCCGTGACGCCGCCGATCAGGAACTCCACCAGGAACGCGAGCGCCCAGAGCATGGGCGCGCTGAACCGGATCGAGCCGCCATACAGCGTGGCGATGTACAAGAAACACATCTCGGCGATCGGGATGGAGATGAGCACGGTCGTGACCGTGAACACGTTCGCCATGCGCGGGTCGATGCCGGCCACGAACTGGTGGTGGGCCCACACGAAGAACGAAAGCACGCCCGTGGCGACGACCGTGTAGATGACCATCCTGTACGCGAACATCTTCTTGCGGGCGAACACGGTCATGACCTCGGCCACGATGCCCATGGCCGGCAACAGCACGACGTAGACCTCGGGATGCCCGAAGAACCAGAACAGGTGCTGCCACAGCACCGGGTCACCGCCCCGGGTCGGATTGTAGAACGCGGTGCCGAGGTTCTGGTCGAACAGCAGCATCACGGCGCCGGCGATGAGCGGACCGACCGAGGCCATGAACAACAGGCTCGCCACCACGATCATCCACACCACCAGCGGCACGTCGAAGGCTTTCATGCCCGGCGCGCGGGCGTTCATGGCGGTGACGATGAAGTTGATGCCGCCGAGCAGGAACGCCACGAACTCGAACGCCACGGCCAGCACCCACATGCTGCTGCCCATGGGCGTCAGGTTGTACTTGGCGACGGAGGACAACGGCGGGTACGCCGTCCAGGCGCCGCCGAAGCCACCGCCGGGCACGAACCACGACGCGATCAGGATGATCGCGCTGAGCAGGAACAGCTGGTAGCTGAGCCGGTTGATGCGCGGGAACACCATGTCGTCGCAGCCGCACATGAGCGGAATGAGGAAGTTGCCGAACCCGGCGAGGAGCACGGGCATGGCCACCCAGAACACCATGATGCTGCCGTGCTGCGTGATGAGCGAGTTGTAGGCGTCGGGGGAGACGTGCCCGAAGAACGGGACGTTCATGCCGGGATAGGCGATCTGCATGCGGAACACGTACGCCATGAAACCGGCGACGAGCGCCATCGCCATGCCGGTGAACATGTACTGCATGGCGATGACCTTGTGGTCCGTGGACCAGAAGTACTTCAGGAACCAGTTCTGCTCGACATGTCCGTGGTGGCCCGCGCCGTGCACTTCCGCTTGAGCGTGCTGGGTCATCGGGTCCCCGTCAGTTCGTGGCGCCGGCGGCGACCGCGGTGGTGGAGTCGGAGGCCGCGGCGCCGGCGTCGGCCACCACGGAATGCTGCTGCACCCAGGACGCGTGCTGCTCCGGGCTCTCGATGACGATGCGGCCGCCCATGAGGCCGTGCCCGATGCCGCAGATCTCGGCGCACATGATGTCGTACGTACCGCTTCTCGTGGCCTTGAACCAGCCGGTGATGATGCGGCCCGGGATGGCGTCCTGCTTCAGGCGGAACACCGGCACGAAGAAGCTGTGCAGAACGTCCTTCGATTCGAGCAGGAAGTGATACGTCTTGCCCTCGGCCACGTGCAGCGAGTCGCTTGTCCACACGTCGTCGGCCGTGTCGAGCGTGGTATCCGCGCCGGAATGCTGGAACGACCAGGTCCACTGCTGGCCGACCACGCGAATGGTGTCGTCGGGGGGCGGCAGCGTCTGCTTGACCTTCGCCCATACGCGCACCGCCGCCACGATGATCACGACGTCGCAGACCAGGATGAGCGTGTGCGGGATGTTGATCCACTTCTTGAGGTGGGGCTCCTTGCCGGTGATGTACTGCGACTTCACGCCGTCGCGCGCCCGGAAGCGCCACATCAGCCAGAAGAACGTGACCTGCGTGGCGAAGAACCATACGCCGCACAGGACCGTGACCAGCAGCACGAGCCCGTCGATGTCCCCGGAGAACGTCGATGCGCTCGGAAGGCTCAGGATCATCGTTCGTACCCCCGGCTCAGAAGATGAACAGGAACACGGCGCCCACGAACAGCACCACGCCCACCACGGTGAAGATGAACGTCCACTTGGCGGTGCTCTCCGCCCAACCCTCTTCGAAACCGTCACCGGCCACGATACGCCTCCGTCACTTCTGCAAGGTTCGGATGAAGGCGATCACGTCGTGCATCGCCGTGCTGTCCTCGAGCGTCGTTGCCATGGCCGCCATCTGCGCGCCCATCACGTCGTCCGGGTGCGCGCCGCGCATCCCCGACTTGAACTTGGCGATCTGCGACATCATGTACCAGTCGTACTGGTGCGTGAGCGGCGGGGCGCCGAGCGCCTCGTTGCCAACGCCGTCGTCCTGGTGGCAGGTCACGCAGATGCTCTGGTAGCGCATGCGGCCGACCGCCGTGTCGCCCATGACCATGGTCGCCGCGGGCACGCGGCCCGGCAGCGTGGCCACGTACTCGGCCACCGAAGCGACATCGCCCTCGCGATACAGCGACTTGGCCATGGGGCGCATGCGCGCGCCTTCCATGTCGTGCGGATGGGCGCCGCGCATGGCACTCTTGAAATTCTGGAGCTGGCGTTCCACATACCAGCGCGGCAGCCCTGCAATCGAGGGGGCGCCGAGCGATTCGTTCCCGAGGCCGTCCTTCCCATGGCACGGAAAGCACGTGTCGAAGATCTGTTCGCCGCGGGCGAGCCCGGGCCCCGGCGTCTCGGCGCACCCTGCGATCAGCAGGGCAGCGTAAACGGCCGCGAACGGGAGGAAGAGAGCCTTCCGAGACAAAGCTGCCTCCGGAATCGGGGTGGTGGCGCGCGTGCGGGCCGCACGCGGGGAGCGACCCCACCCACATAAGGGCGAGGCTGCCCACATCCGGTCCAACCGCCCGCTTATACATGATTCTGCCATCTGCCGGCAACCCCGCCGGGCACGGGCAACCCCAAGCGGCGAAGGAAGTAAGGGCGGGACGTGCTGCCGAGCTCGGTGACGGGCTGACACCAAGCCGCGGCGATCCCTGGAGCGTGGGCCGAGTCCAACGGAGCTGGCTCCACTGAGAAGAGCGTGAGCCCAAGCCCGCATCGCGCGACGACGCGGTTTGGAGACTTCGTCTGTCCCGAATCTGGAATACGGGACGCTCCGTGGAGGCGGGTGACGGGACCAGCCCTGGTGTGGCACGCCGATCCGGGGTCACTGACTCGAAACACGACTCGCCCGTGATCTCACCGTGCGAACTCTGCGGCCCGGCGCCTGCGACGCGGCGCACGCTTCTCTGCGGAACGAAGCGCGCTGTTTCTCAAGGGAGGAATGGATTGCCGGCAAGATCTGCCGGCCCGAGCGGCAGGACGTTCCGCCCACCAGATGGATCGCCTGCCTGATCTCACGGCCCGTTCACGAACTGCCACTCCTGCGTGGCTTCGTCGCGGATGTCTGTTGGCACGCTCATTGCCCTTCACCTGCATCGTCTCGCCGGACGGCACCACGGATGGTCGCCCGCTCGGGAGTTCGGAGTGCCCGCGACGCATGTGCGGGGTGTGCGCGCGAGTCACGCGACCAAGGATGGCCAGATGTCCACGATCCTGTGCATCGACGACGAACCCGCCGTGAGCGCATCGCTCGAGAGCGCGCTCCGGGGCATGGGGCACCGCTCCGTGTTCGCGGTGAGCCTCGATGAGGGGATCCGCGCGGTCGCGCGTGAGTCGTTCGACCTCATCATCTCGGACCACCAGATGCCGGATGGCTCGGGCATCGACCTGCTCACGGCGCTCAAGCGCGGCGGGCGGGACGTGCCGGTCATCATGACGTCGTCCTACCACAGCGTGGAGCAGGCGGTCCGCAGCATCCGTCACGGCGCCGTGGACTACCTGACGAAGCCGCTGCGCACGGAGGCAGTCCGCATCGCCGTCACCAACGCGATCGAGCTGGATCGCATGCGACGCATGAACGACGATTTCCAGCGCGAGATCAGCAGCCTGCGCGGCGCGCGCGCCATCGTTGGCAGCGGCCCGGCACTGCGCGCGGTCATGGAGATGGTCCAAAACGTCGCGCCGACGCGCGCCACGGTGTTGCTCGAGGGCGAGTCCGGCACCGGCAAGGAGCTGTTCGCGCGCGCCATCCACGAGCAATCGCCGCGCGCTCATCAGCCGTTCATCACCGTGAACTGCGCGGCACTTCCGGAGGGCCTGGTCGAGAGCACGCTGTTCGGTCACGAGCGCGGCGCGTTCACCGGCGCCACGTCGCGTGCGCAGGGGGCGTTCGAGCGAGCGCATCGCGGGACACTGCTGCTGGACGAGGTGTCCGAGATGCGGTTCGACCTGCAAGCCAAGCTGCTGCGTGCGATCCAGGAGCAGGAGTTCGAACGCGTGGGCGGCCACCAGGTGATCCGCGTGGACGTGCGCATCGTGGCGACGACGAATCGGGACCTGCGCGCCGAGGTCGAGGCGGGCCGCTTTCGCCGCGATCTCTACTTCCGGCTGCACGTGGTGCCCATCCAGATGCCGCCCCTGCGCGATCGCGTCGAGGACATCCCGGAGCTGGCGGAGCACTTCGTGCGCACGATCGCGGACCAACTGGGAGTGAGGGCGCCCCGGCTCACGCCCGAGGCGCTGAACATGCTGCGACGCCGGCGCTGGACCGGGAACATCCGCGAGCTGGGCAACGCCCTCGAGCGTGCGCTCATCCTTTGCCGCGACGGCCAGCTCACGGCCGAATCCCTGAGATTGCCCGAGGACGAGGAAGTGCCGGGCGCGCCAAGTCGCGCGATTCTCTCGATCGCGGAACGGCTGGAAGCACTCGTGCCGGGTGGCGACGAGTCCTCCCTGGACCTGGAATTGCTCGAGCGTCACGCGATCCGCCGCGCGCTCGAGCGGACCGGCGGGCATCGCACGCGAGCGGCACAGCTGCTCGGGATCTGCGAACGCACGCTGCGGAACAAGCTCAAGGCCAGCTGATGCACGGTGTCTCGTCGGGGGATGGCCCGGCGAGCGCCACTGGCCACCGCGCCCGGGGTCAAACCCGGGCGCGTTCTACTTCACTCGCGGTCCCGCGCACCGGCCGGGTCCACCCGGGAGGAGCCCACATGCGCTCAAATCGCGCCGGTCGCCCGGAAGTGCAACGCGCTTGCGCCACGGCGCGGCGAGGGCGGGAGGTTCGCTCGTGACGCCCGCCGAACGCCGCGTGCGCTCGGCGAGCGCGATCGCCCCGCTGGCCGTCGTGACCGGCGTGGCGGGCTGGGCGGACCGCCTCGACGCGGCGCTCGATCCGAGCCGCGCGGCCGGCGCGCTGCTCGGCGTGCTGGCGTCCTCGGCGGGAGCAGCGCGCGCTTCCGTGCTCCTCGTCAATCCGCTCACGGGACGGCTTCGCGTCGTGGCCGGGATCGGCCTGCCCCGCGAGGCCGTGCACCTGGACCTCCCGCCCGCGCCACGCCGGATCTCGGACTGGGTGCTGCGTGAACGCCGTGGGATCATCATGGATGGGGAACTGCGCGACGAGCGTTTCGAGGCGAGCGCGCCGCACGACCAGATCGGCAGCGCCATGTGCGTGCCGCTCCCCGGCGCGCGCGGCGTCATTGGGGTGCTCAACCTGGCGCGTGTGGGGAACGCCGAGCCGTTCACACCGGACGACCTGACAGGTCTCGAGAGCACCAGCGCGGCGATCGCGGCGATCCTCGAGCGCGTGACCGAGCTGGCGAGCGCTCGCCGACTCTGGCGGCGAGCGAGCGAGCGAGCGCCGCTCGCGGCCTGGCCGGAGGGCCGTGCCGCCAACCTCGCCCTCTCGCTCGTGCCGGGCGCGTCGCCGGCCCCGGATGTGTGCGAGCACGTCGCGCGCGACGATGGCTCGCTCGTGCTCATGCTCACCGAGCCGTTTGGCGCGACGGTGCCCGCGATGCGTACCGCGGAATGGCTGCGCGGCGCATTCCACGCGCTGGCCACGAGCGCGGCGGGGCTCGGCTGGATCGCCGGGTCCCTGGATGCGGGGCTGCGAGCGCGTCGTCCGGGGGAGGCCGCGCGCGCCTGGTTCGGCTCGCTCACCCCGAGTGGCAACCTCAAGTCGTGTGCGATGGGTTACCCCGCGCCGTTCTGCCTGCCGTCCGAGGGCACGCCGGGCCAGCGGTTGCTCGAGGGTGGACCGCCCCTGGGAACGGGTCACGCCGGCGTCGTGTACGAGGAGACCGCGCTTCGCATGCTCCCCGGTGATGCGCTCGTGGTCGTGAGTGACGGCGTGCTGAACGCATGCTCCCCCACGGGCAGGACCTGGGACGAGGCTGGCGTGATCGATCATCTCCTGGACCACGCTCGCAGGCCGCTCGAGCCGCTGGTCGAGGGCCTCACGGAAGCGGCGCGCGCGCATACCGGGCTTGCCGTGCCCACGGACGACCTGTTGGCGCTGGCGCTCCGCTACACGCGCGCGCACTGATCCGGAGCTTCGCGAGTCCCTTCACGGTCCGAGCGCAGGCGCGTTACCATGCCCGCTCGCGCGAGCCCCAACCTCGCTCAGCCGACCCGTCCGCATGAGAGGGCCAGAGGATGGAACGTTTTGCTGGCCGATTCACCCTGCTGCGCCCGCTCGGACGCGGGGGCATGGGCAATGTCTGGCTCGCGGTGGACCGCACGAACGGCGCGGAGTGCGCGCTCAAGCGCCTCGAGGCGCACCTGCCTCGCTCCGAGCAGGACTCGCTCCGGCGCGAGTTCGAGGTCCTCGCGCGCGTGCGACACCCATCCGTGGTGTCCGTGTTCGAGCTGGGCTTCGCCCCAGACGGCACGCCGTTCTATACCATGGAGTACATCCCCGGCGTGGCCGCCGACAAGGCCGTGGGCCCGGGCGAGTGGACGGCGTTCTACGCCTGCGCCGCCCAGTTGGCGCACGCGCTCGAGGTGTTGCACGCGGCCGGCGTGGTGCACGGCGACGTCAAGCCGCCGAACGTCCTGGTCGTTCGCGGCGTCGACCGCGACGCGCCGCTTGCCGAAGTCCGATTGGTGGACCTGGGGCTCGCCGCGCTGCTTGGACGGGACCGCCAGGGCCACCGCGGCACGCTCGGCTATGCGGCGCCGGAGGTCGTGGCCGGCGCTCCGATTTCGATCGCCTCCGACCTGTTTGGACTTGGAGCCACGCTCTATGTGCTGGCGCTGGGCTGCGCGAGGGGCGCGGCCGAAGCGCCGCGCGTCGCGGTCAAGCCTCCGCAGGCCCGCACCGATCTCACGCTGGCGCTCGAGGAGGCCTCGGTGCCAGCGCCGCTCGCGCGACTCGTCCTGCGCCTGCTCTCGGCCGATCCGGCCGCCCGCCCGGCCGACGCGCGCGAGGTGCGGCGCGAGCTGGAGCACCTGCACCCCGCGGCCAAGCGCTCGCTCAAAGCGCGACTGCGCACCGCCGTGCTCGTGGGACGCCAGCACGAGCTGGCGCGCCTCGAGCGCTGGCTCGCGATCGCACCCGATGGCCCGCCGATGCTGCTGCTCTCGGGCGAGCCGGGACTGGGCAGGAGCGCGGTCCTCGGCGAGCTCGCCGTGCGCGCGTCGTTGGCGAAGCACGAGGTGGTCTCGCTCTCGAGCGCCGAACGCGCGCCGGGGAGCGCGATCCGCCCGCTGCTCCGGCGCCTGGCGCTCGAGGGTGCGGCCGGCGCCGCCCAGGACGCGCCGAGGACCGCGTTGCTCGCGCGACTCGAGGGCACGGCGCCGCTCGGGCCCGAGCTTCACGAGTTCGATCAGGCGGCGCTCGAATGGGCGGCCGCGGCCGAGCGGTCGGGACGCGCGCCGCTCGTGCTGATCGACGACGCGGATCGACTGGACTCGCTGTCGCGCGCCTGGGTGCGGCGGCTGGCGCTCCATCCCGCGGGAGGTGTGCTGCGTTGG
>JANNKI010000461.1:0-2850 GCA_031396225.1 bacterium
CCTCGAGCCCATGGCCGCGTTCTTCGTCTCGGCACTGGTCTCAGGCCTGGCCACGCGCATTCCACTCTCCACCTACCTCGCCACGCTCGGCGGACTGATCGTGCTGTTGCCGGGACTCACGCTGTCCGCCGCCATCGCCGAACTGAACTCGCAGCACCTGGTCTCGGGCACGGCCCGGCTCACGGGCGCGATCGTGCGCTTTCTCGGACTTGCGTTCGGCGTGGCCCTCGGAGCGCGAGTGGCGGAACTGGTGTTCGGCGTGGCGGCGCACGCCACCGCGGCCGGCCTGCCCGGCTGGACCGAGTGGCTGGCGCTCGTGATGGCGCCGCTGGCGTTCACCGTGCTCATGCGCGCTCGTCCCGTGGATGCCCTGCCATCCTGGGCGTGTGCGTGCTGGCGTTCCTCGGCGGGCGGATCGGCGCGACGCTGCTGGGTCCCGAACTCGGCGTGTTCGCCGGCGCGTTCGTGGCGGCACTCGCAAGCAACCTGCTCGCCCGCTGGCGCGGGCTTCCGTCGCTCGTCACGCTGTCGCCGGCGCTGCTGCTGCTGGTGCCGGGAAGCGTGGGATTCCGGAGCTTGGCCCTGTTGCTCGACCGCGAGGTGCTGGACGGCATCGAGGCCGTGTTTCGCATGATCATCATGTTCGCCGCCCTGGTGGCGGGGCTGCAGGTGGCAGGCGTGGCGCTGCCCGCGCCGAGGTTGCGCGCGCGCGGGAGGGCCGCATGAGGCGTGGATGTCGGAATATCGAATTGCCAGGCTGCCGATTCTCCGTGAGCCCATTCGAAAGATGGCCGAAATGAACCCGATGCGCCCGTTGGTCGGTCTGCTCGTGCTTACGCTTCTCTCCACGTCCGCCCTCGCCGCCCTCGCTCCGGCCGACTCCGCCTACCAGGGCTATCGCATCCCGGAGCACCGCTGGTCGCAGTGGTCCGCAATGCTCGACGGCTCCACGGGGCAGCAGTCGCGCGGGAACGTCTTCGGTGTCGAGAGCCGCCGGGGTAGCTTCAGTGGTCGGCTCGCCACCAACGCGATGTGGGGGTACGACTCGGATCCGCTGCAATATGGGTGGGGATTCTCGGCGGACCTGAACGGATCCCGATCCAACGAACGAACCCAGTCCACGAACTCGTTCTCCACCTCGAGCCAGAACGACCTCAACAAGAACCTCTCGCAGCGACTCGCGGTGTCGGGTTCGGTCCGGCCGTATCCGTGGCGCATGCCGGTGGGTTTCTCGCTCCGCAGCGATCATGCGCTCGAGCTGCGGCAGTCCTTCAACTCGTTCGATCGCGTGCGCCGCGCTCCGCCGGACGAGCAACAGCAGGCGCGCTCCCGCGCCCAAGGGGATCGGCTCTATCGCGGGACGGTGAGCGTCGGTATCGGCTACGGCCGTGTCCGGGACGCCACGCCGGTCTATCGGGTCCAAGTGGCCGAGCAACGTCTTCTGCGCACCGGCGCGCTCGCCCGACCGCTTTCCGCCGCGGCTCGAAGCCGCCTGGCGGCGCTGTTCGCGGTGCAGGGCGATCTCGTATTCGCTCACCAGCGCCCCGACAAGTACTTCTGGAAGGAGCTGGAGCGCGTTCTGCGCGAGGACGGGGCGCTCGCGCCGGGTTCGCTGGACGCCTTCGACGTGTTCCGGCTGCTGGAACCGCTCGCGCTCGACAGGTCCGTGCTTCGCCGCACTGGTTTTTTCGTGGGCCCGGCCGTGACCCTCGTGACGGAACGTGATCGCGCCAGCCTCAAGGAGTCGAGTTCGGACCTCCTGTTGTCGGCCGGGACGGTGGTGTCGGCCACCGGCACCACGCTCGACACGCTCGTGGAGGACCGGCGGGACGATGTCTACTCCTCGTTCGTCGCCGAGTACCATCGTCCGTTGGGTTCGCGCTGGCAGACCGACTTCGTCACGTCGGCGAGCCTGACGGATTCCCGCGAATTCCTGTTCTGGTCCACGTCTGGGAGCGCCACGTTCATCGTGGCCGACCGCTGGTTGGCGGCCTTCTCCCTGAACCACTCCGCGACCGCACCGGGACACGGGATCGAGCGCCGCGTCCGCAGTTGGCGGGTGAACCTCGGCGGGGAGCTCTACTACTTCCTCGAGGACGCCTGGGCGCTGCGGTTGAGCGGCGGGTTCGGCCAGTCCCACTCCCCCGTCGAATTCCAACGCTCGAGCGGCATCCAGCTCGGCCTGACGTACGTGGTCTCCGGCCTGTTCGAAGCACCCGGGCTCGTGGAACGCATGCGGCCCACTCCCCCCATCCCCTGAACCCGGAGGTGCCCATGAGCCGCCTGCTCTCGATCGTGCTGCTGCTGGTGCTCGGACTTCAGTTCGCCGAGCCAGCGTTTGCCGCGCGCCGCAAGCCGGTCGCGCGCCACAAGCACCATCGCACCACGGTCGTGGTGCACCGCGGTTGGCCGCTGCGCCGACCGGCGCGCGTGGTGGTGGTGCGGCCCGCGCGCACTGTGGTGCGCGTGACGCCGGCGACCTACCTCGCCCCGGTGGTGTTCTCGGGAGCGGTGATCGCCGTGCCGAGTGCTCCCGCGCGCGAGCTCCTGGTGTGGGAGGACGGCGAAACGCTCGCTCGGGAGGACGACTGGACCGAGTTCACGCTCAACTGCGACTCCCGCGGCACCCAGCTGTGGCTGGACGTGACGTCGGGCCGAGTGCAGCTGGACTGGGCCGAGGTGGTGTTCGAGAACGGCGACACGCAGGTGGTGGACTTCCGCGAACGCACACACGGCCCCGGGCTCTACTCGTTGCTCGATTTCCGCGACGGGCGAAAGGTCGAACACGTGCGCATGGTGGCGCGAGCCAGGTCCGACGCCGCGCGCGTCGTGCTCAAGATGGAGCAGTAG
>JANNKI010000471.1:0-2060 GCA_031396225.1 bacterium
ATGCTCCAGGCCGGTGCGCACGACCCAGGCGACGCGGCGCGGTCCCGAGCTCAGGACTGTCGTCGAACGCACGTCCCGAGACCAGTGGAATTCGCTGCCGATCGTGGTGCGTCCGAACCGATAACTGGCGCCCCCTCCCCAGCCCCACGCGTTCCGCCGGGACTCGCTGTGCACGATGCTGTCGGGGAATGCCAACGTGTCGCTACCTGTGCGGTTGAACGCCAGGTTGATGAAGCGATTGAGCGAAGTGTGGTCGTTCGCGTTCGGCGGATCGATCAACACCTTGCTCGCTGCGGTCTCGATCGAACCTGCGAACGTGGCCCGCCCCGGCGACCAGCGCGCCCGCGCATGCAACTCGCTCGCTTGCTCCTCGCGCGTGTAGAGGTTCCCACGCCCCGAGAGCGGATCCGCACCGACGCCGGCCGACGTCGAGAAGCGCCAGTCCGCCTCGGAGTTGGACAGCCGACCGATACCGTCCACGCCATATTCGAACGTTGAGCCGAACCCTCCGACCAGTGCGGCATGCCCCACCCAGAACGGACGGTCCTCGCGCACCTCCGAGGACGAGCGCTGCTGATCGTTCGTGGACTTGATGGGATTGTTCTCGCGCTCGATGCCGAGCGCGAATCGCGTGCGTTGGCCGATGGCGTAGGCGGTGGAGAGCCCGAAGGCCATGGTGTTCACGTTGATGTCCGTGATCGTGAATTCGCCCGGGGGCGGCTGCTGCGCGCCCGACTGGTCGACGTACTCCCCCGCACTGTTGGACACGATGCTGCGGTAGCGATCCTGGACCGTCTCCGATCGGAATCGCAGGTGCGTCGCCCAGTGCAGGTGCCCGCCGAACGGGCGCGAGAGCCTGCCGCCCAAAATGGAGATCACCTCCGGATGCGACACGCCCTGACGCAACTCGACCAGCGTGGAGTACGGACGGTCCGAGCGGAGGCCGCTCAGGTCCCCGACCACCCCGAACACGGAACCCGACTCACGACTACGGTAGACCCCTTCGACCTGCGTCGAGGTCGTCCGCGCCGCCAGGTTCTGGCGCTCGCGGCCCGCAGGCAGGCGCCGCACGGAGGACAACGCGTCCGTGCCGGGACGCACGTCGAGCGTGGAAGTCGTGTCGTCCTCCGAGAGTCCGACCGGAATCCGGGCGAAGTCCCACAGGTTGATGCCGGCATCACGGTCCGGGATCACCAGCCTGAGCCCGCCCATGCCGAGCAGGCGCGGGCTGCGCGCCAGCGGGCCGGTGGAGAGATCCAGCGACCGCAGCGCCGGCTCGTAGTACTGCGCCGACGCGGTCACGGCTCCGAAGCTCACGGACAGCAACGACAGGGACAACGCGCGCGGCAGAACCCAGCGCGTGGGACTCATCCACTGCTCCTTTCCATCGCTCTCGGAAGGTCGGGGACGCCGTGCGGAGTGCAGGACGACGGACTCCCGCCGCGAAGGCGAAAGCACGCACGGTCGACGAAGTGCCGGCGGATACTAGGAATGGCCCGGAAGGGTGTCAACGAGGGTTTCCCCGCGGCCGGCTCCGGACTGGCCGAGGACCGCGCGAGACGCAGGGCTCTTCCGCGAGCCAGTAGCGCCACGGACGCTCCGCCGCGAGCCGGATCCCGACGCGCGGCCCGCACTCCACGCGGCGCCCCTCGCGGACCGCGGGCAGGTCCGCCACCCACACCGGGCCGACGCTCAGGTCCGCGCCGTCGTGGCGTCGGTCGAGTCCGAGCGCACGGGCCAAGGCTCCCGGGCCACGAGCGAGCCGGAGCGGGTCGGTGGTGCCGCGACGCCGTGCCATGACCGAGCGCCCCGCCACAGTTGAAAGCGCACGCACCAGCACCGCGGCCGCACGTTCGGGTGGCCCGCACACGACGTTGAAGCAGTGGTGCATGCCGTAAGTGAAGTACACGTACGCGTGACCCGGAGGTCCGAACATGACGCGATTGCGTGCCGTGCGACCGCGGTACGCATGGCTCGCCGGGTCGTCCGCGCCTCCGTAGGCCTCCACCTCGACGATGCGCCCGGCGATGCGGCCGGCGGACGGGTCGTCGTGCACGAGC
>JANNKI010000485.1:0-6687 GCA_031396225.1 bacterium
CCGCATGCTAGTCTCGTTGTTCGCATGAATCCCTCGATCCGTCTTCCAGCCCTTCTCCTACTGTGTGTCGTGGCTGTCGGCCCGAGTCTGACGTCGTGGCCCCGCGCCGCCCGCGCGGCCGAACCTTCACAGGCCGCTGACAGCGCCGTCGCCTCCGCGCGTCACCGCGCCCGCGAGGCATTCGGCCGCGGACTCATGCTGGAAGAGCAGCAGGCGTTCTCGGGCGCGATCGTGTCGTACACGAACGCCGCGCGCATGGACCCCACGCTCCGTGGCCCGAGCTATCGCATCGGGATGCTGTTCGCGTCGCGCCAACAGTGGGATCCGGCGGCGCGCGCGTTCCGCGAAGAGGTGCGGCGGAATCCCGCCGATCGTGCCGCGAACCGGGAATACGCACTCATGCTGGTGGAACTGGGCGACACCACGCGACCCGTGCGCATGCTCGAACAGTTGACGCGCGAGGCTCCGGGGGATGCGTCCATCTGGCGCGCGCTCGGCTTCGCTTACGGGAGACGGTCTCGCTACGAGGACGCCGAGAAGGCGTTACGCGGCGCCGTCGCGCTGGACTCGAAGTATGCCAGGGCGTGGCGCGACCTGGGCGTGGTGCTCGCCGCGCGGGACCGGCCGCGCGAGGCGCGCGAGGCCTACCGCAAGGCGCTGGCCTCGGACCCGCGCGACGAGAGCTCGCTCATCAACCTCGCGAATCTCGAATCCGGGCTCGGCGACCATGCACTCGCGTTGCAGCACTTCCAGGCCGCCGAGCGACTCGACTCCACGCAGGCGCTGGCCTACCGCGGCCAGATCCGCGAGTTGGTCACGCTGGACCGCGAAGCCGACGCCGGCGCGGTATGGCGGCGCTGGCTCACGCGCTCACCGCACGACACCGAGTTGCGCGGGAACACGGCTCGCCACTTCCTTCGGCAGCGCCGAGCCGACGTGGCCCTGGCCGTGGCGCGCGAGGGCGTGCGGTTGGCACCAGACTCGGGCGAGGCGTGGTCGCTGATGGGCGAGGTGCACGCGCTCGCCGAGGACGGGCTCGCCGCACTCGCGGCCTACCGCGAGGCGGGCCGCCGGTTCAAGGCGCCCGCCGACCAGGCGCGCGTGGCCGCGAGCATCGCCGCACTCCGAGCCACCGCCCCGGACTCGCTCCGCACTCGCTTCGCCGCGGACAGCGTGACACACGCGCGGCCCGACAGCACTCGGCGCGGCGGACGCTGATTCCCGAGACGGGCCGCGTTGGCCGCGCCTCGTGCCATGCGCTAGTTTCAACGCGCTCCGCCGCATTCGCCTCCTTCCGAGAGAGCCCTTCGCCCGCATGATTCCGTCGCCCGGATCCACCCGCACGCTTTGGCTGGCCGCCCCGCGCGGTTTCTGCGCCGGCGTGGACCGCGCCATCGACATCGTGGACATGGCGCTTCAAGTCTACGGCGCGCCCATCTACGTGCGACACGAGATCGTGCACAACCGCCACGTCGTCGAGGAGCTGCGCCAGAAGGGCGCCGTGTTCACCGACGACCTGAACGACGTGCCGCGCGGCTCGGTGGTCATCTTCTCCGCGCATGGCGTGTCGCCCGCGGTGCGCGCCGAGGCACGCGAGCGAGGCTTGAAAGCGCTCGATGCCACCTGTCCGCTGGTCACCAAGGTGCACCTCGAGGCGCTGCGCTACGCCAAGGAGGGCTACACGATCGTGCTGGTGGGGCATCGCCAACACGTCGAGGTGATCGGCACGATGGGCGAGGCGCCGGACGCCATCGTGGTGTGCGAATCGGTGGCGGAGGTGGAGCAGCTCGCGCTACCGAACCCCGACAAGGTGGCCTACATCACGCAGACGACGCTGTCGCTGGACGACTGTGCGGCCATCGTGGGCGCGCTCAAGCGGCGCTACCCAAAGGTGAGGGAACCGGCCAAGGACGACATCTGTTACGCCACCCAGAATCGCCAGAACGCCGTGAAGGTGATGGCGCCCAAGTGCGCCACCGTGCTCGTGGTGGGCGCGCCCGCGAGCAGCAACGCGAACCGGCTGGTCGAGGTGGCGGCGGCACTCGGCGCGAGCGCGTACCTGATCGAGAGCGCCGAGGACATCCGGCCCGAGTGGCTCGTGGGTGACGTGGGGCTCACCGCGGGCGCTTCCACGCCCGAGGCGGTGGTGCAGGCGTGCGTCCAGCGCGTGTGCGAGCTGGGCTCGTTCCGCGTGGAGCCGTTCCAGTTGGTGGAGGAGCGCATCATGTTCCCGCTGCCCGGTGAGCTGCTGGCGGTGGCGCAGGAGAAGGGCGTGGCCGTGAGCGCGGGCAACGAGCGCGCCGCCGAGCGCGCCGCGGTGGAGTTCAAGATCCGCCATCACTGAGGCGGGGGTCCGGCTCCCACGGTGACGTGCCGCTTGCGAGCCACCAGCTGCACCACGCTCGCCCGGCCCGTGTGACAGCGGCCCTCGATCACGTCGCGCTCCAGTTCGCGCGCCACGACCCAGTCCAGCGCGCCCAGCTCGGGCCGTAGCCGCTCGAGGTCGAGCATGCGCTCGTCGTCCGGCGGCCCGCCGGTGCCGCGGCCGATCTGCTCCGGGCGATACCCCTCCAGCAGGAACACGCCGCCGGGGGCGAGGCCCGACAGGACCGAGGCGTGCACGCGCCGGCGCACCGCGAGCGGTACGTGCGCGAAGATGCTCACGATGCCCTTCCACGAGTTGGACTTGATCAGGTACGTGGCGAGGTCCTCGCAGACCGTGGTGATGTGCACCTTGCGATCCTGCGCGAGCCGGCGTGCCTTCTGGAGCCCGCGGCTCGAGACATCCACCGCGGTCACGTCGTAGCCGCGCTGCGCGAGCCACACGGCGTTCCGTCCCTCGCCCTCGGCCAGGCACAACACACGCCCGGGCGGAAGGTAGTGGGCATGCTCGCGCAGGAAGTCGTTCGGCTTGGTGCCGAACGCCCAGCCCTCCTCCGCGTACCGCGCGTCCCAATCGGTCATGGCTGGAGAATAATGGAAACGCGGCACCTCGCTGAAGTGCCTCGTTGCACCCGGCGAAACCCTGGCTTGCCCTCACCGCGCCGGGTTTGACGCTCCGCACACGCTGGGCCACCTTCCATGGCCCATGCTCACCACACGTGCCCTGCTGCTGCCCAGCGTGCCCACCATGCTCATCGACGAGCAACGGGGCGACTTCACCGAGATGATCGAGGCGGTCACCGCGGCCGGCGTGCGGCTGGCGTCCGAGTTGCCCGACGCGATCGTCGCCGTGAGTGCGCGCTGGATCAGCAATGGGCCGTTCCACGCCGACGACGCGCGCACGCACAAGAGCGTCATCGACCTGCCCGGATTCGGCGTGGAGCCCCGCTACGATTGCAGGGGCGCCCCGGTGCTGGCGCGCGCGATCGTGGACAGCGCCGCGCGCTCCGGACTGCGCGCCGAGTGCGGGCGCCGCGGCACCGACACCGCGCTCTCCGTTCCGCTCCACTTCCTGGTGCGCGAGCGGCAGCTACCGGTGGTGCCGCTATCGCTCAGCGAGGGCACGCGCGAGGAGCATCGCGCCTGGGGCGAGGCGATCCGTCACGCGCTGGACGCGCGCCGTGAGCGGATCGCGTTCGTGGTGGGAGGGGCGCTGGCGTTCAACCTGCACGCGTACAACCTGCGTCGCGACCTGGACGAGGCGCGCGAGCTGGACGACCGCGTGCTCGATTCAATTCGCAAAGGCCACTGGAGCGCGCTGGCCGAGCTGGAGCCGGCGTTGCTGGAGAAGGCGCAGCCCGAGGCGGCGCTCCGCCATCTCGAGGTGCTGCGCGGGTTCCTGCTCGGCGACCTGCCCGGGCGCGTGCTCGAGCACGAGTCATCGCCGGGGCTGGGCACGGTGCTGGCGGAATTCCCGCTGGAACCCGGCTCGGGCGGCTGACGCGCGGAGGACGCATGCGCGTGCTCATGCTGAACGCGTTCCACTGGCTGAAGGGCGGCGTGGAGCGCACGGTGTTCGACGAGACGCGCTGGCTCGAGTCCGCGGGCCACGACGTGGCGCACTTTGCCACCGCCGACTCCCGGAACGTCCCAAGCGCGTTCGCCCGACACTTCGCGCCCGCGGCGGATTTCGGCGAGGAAACACCCGCGTGGCGCCAGTTGCCGCAGCTTTCTCGCGCCGTCTGGTCGGCGCCCGCGGCACAGGCCCTCGCGGGACTGCTCGCCGAATGGCGCCCGGACGTGGCGCACGTGCATGCGCCAAGCCGTTACCTCACGCCGTCGGTGCTCGAGGTGCTGGAGCGATCCGGCGTGCCCATGGTGATGACGCTGCACGACTTCAAGCCCTGGTGCACGAACCGCGTGCTCTACGCGCACGGCGCGCCGTGCGAGCGCTGTCGCGGGGGTGCGCACTGGCACGCCGTCGCCATCGGCTGCGTGCAGCACTCGCGCCTGAAAAGCCTGGTGGGCGCGGTCGAGGCGTACACGCACGACCGGCGCGGGGCCTACGCGAGCGTGCGGCGCTGGATCGCGCCATCGCGATTCATGGGAGAAAAAGCGACGGATCTGGGGGCGGACGCCACGCGCGTGCGCGTGCTCGTGCATGGCGTGGAGGCGGTGACACCGGCGGCTCCGCCAGCCGGCCTGCCCGAGCGCTTCGCGCTCTATGCCGGACGGCTCGCGGAGGAGAAGGGCGTGCGGCTGCTGCCGGCCGTGGCCCGCGCCATCGCGCCCGTGCCGCTCCTGGTGGCGGGCGGCGGCCCGCTCGAGCCCTGGCTGCGCGAGCACGCCCCCGGCGCGATCAGGCTGCTTGGGCATCTGGACACCGCCACGCTCGCCGCGGTGCGCTCGCGCGCGGCCGTGGTGCTGGTGCCGAGCCTGTTTCCCGAGACGTTCGGCTACGCCGTGGCCGAGGCCCAGCTCGAGGCACGCGTGGTGGTGGCGTCACGCATCGGCGCGCTAGCGGACCTGGTGCAGCACGAGGCCACCGGTCTGCTGGCGTCTCCGGGCGACGAGGCCGCGCTGGTCCACGCCACGCAACGCGCGCTCGGCGACGCCTCGGCGAGCGCCTGGGGCGTGGCGGCGCGTGAGCGAGCCGCGGCGGAACTCTCGCCGAGCGCGCATGCCAGCGGGCTGGTCAAGCTCTACGCGGAGGCGATCCGCGCTTGAACCTGTCCGCCATGGACGGGATACGCGTCGAGGACGAGCCTGGCCTGGCCGCCATCCGGGAGAGACCGGGTGACGGCAACTTCGCGGGGCGCTATCCTCGACCCGATTCCGACTTGGCGGCGCCCTGGAGCGTGGCCGTGTCCAGGGCGCGTGAGCCGCTCGACTCCGGCTGGGAGTGAGCCGCCGAGCGGGCCCTGCGTGCTTCGTTCTCTCGATTCCCCCCACCCAGGAGGTTTCCATGCGCAAGCTGTTCACGCTGGTCACGCTGGTCGCACTGCTCACGCCCGCGCTCGCGTTCGCGGCCGATGCGCCGACCGGCATTCGCGGCGAGATCCTCGCCAACATGATGGACGCGGGCGGCAAGATCCAGGAGCTCGCGGGCGCCGTGCCCGACGGCAAGTTCAACTGGAAGCCGAGCAAGGATGTGCGCTCGACCGGGCAGGTGTTCCTGCACGTGGTGGCCGCGAACTACCTGCTGCCGTCGCTCATGGGCACGCAGCCGCCGATCAGCATGGAAGAGCTCATGAAGCTCGACTCGCAGACGATGGAGCCGGCCAAGGTGCGCCAGATGCTCAAGGACTCCTACGCCTGGGCGACCAGGGCCATCACGGAAATGCCGGACACCGAACTCGAGACGCAGATGGAGTTCTTCGGCAACAAGATCACCAAGCGCGCCGGGCTCATGCTGCTGTCGTCCCACTCGCACGAGCACCTGGGCCAGGCCATCGCATACGTCCGCTCCAACAACATCACGCCGCCGTGGACCGCCCGGGAGCAGGCCGCGCGCAAGAAGAAGATGGTGGAAGACAAGGTGAAATCCGGGAAGTAGTCGACGTCCGATCAGGGCGGCGCCACGCAGCCCGACGATCTCGGGTCCGGGGTGCCGCCCCTTCGTTTCACAGGCGACTCCAATCGTTCGACGGACCCAGGAGGCGGCTGGCATGGCCGTACTTGTCGAGTCCCCCGCCATCCGTCGCACGTACGCGCCTGGCCCAGGGTGGCCGTGGCGCCTGCTGACGCTGCTCGCATGCGTGCTCGCCGCCCACCTGCTCCTGAGCTCGCTCGGCTTCAATCCCACGGACGACGGATTCATCCTCGCCCAGAGCCGACGCATCCTCTCGGGCGAGATCCCGCATCGCGACTTCATCTCCATCCGCCCGGTCGGAAGCGCGTACCTGCACGTCGTGGACCTCGTGCTAGGCGGCGAACGGACGTTTCTCGCGTCGCGGCTGATCTACTGGCTCGAGGTCGCGATCGCCTGTTGGGCGTGGCTCGAGATCGCGCTCGCCCGCACTGGCCTTCGAGACACCGCCCGCATGACGCTGGTTGATGGGGATCGCGAGATCGCGTTACGGCCGAAGGCGTTTGAGACGCTGCTCGCGCTACTTCGCCATGCCGGTCGCGTCGTCAGCAAGGATGAGCTGGTCGCGACTGTCTGGCCAGACGTGTTCGTCAACGATGATGCACTGGCCCAATGCGTACGCGACGTGAGGAAGTCCATCGCCGATACCGACCAACATTACATCCGGACGGTGTCGCGCCGTGGATATATGTTCGTCCATTCGGTGACGCCCAAGG
>JANNKI010000543.1:0-3931 GCA_031396225.1 bacterium
CGGCGCCGCCCAGCCGCAGTGTCCATTCCGCCACGCGCAATGCGTGCGCCAGGTCGTGCGTCGCGTCGTTGTGAGCTTTCGCGGCCTCGCGGCCGCGTGCTTCGGCGAGCAACGTGGCGAGTGCTGCGTCCGCGGCGAACAGCGGTTCGAGCGACGGCATGGGAGCGCCTCGCAGGCTCGGCGGTCGAGCTACAGCCGCTCGACGAATTCGCCGGTGCGCGTGTCCACCTTCACGCGGTCCCCTTCCTCGACATAGGGCGGGACCTTGATCTCGAGGCCCGTCTCGAGCAGAGCAGGCTTGGACGTGTTCTGCACCGCGGCGCCCTTGATGTTGGGCGTGGTCTCTTTCACCGCGAGCTCCACGAACATCGGCGGCTCGATGCCCACCACGCGTCCCTCGAAATACTCGGCGGTGATCATCATGCTCTCCGTGAGGTAGCCGGCGTTGTCGCCCAGCACCTCGGCGGACAGCTCGACCATCTCGTAGGACTCCGTGTTCATGAAGTGGTACTGGTCGCCGGCTTTGTAGCTGAACTGGAGCTTGTGCTCATCGAGCACGGCCCGCTCGAGCTTGTCGTCCGTGCTGAAGCGGACTTCCTGGTTGGACCCGCTCTCGATGTTGACGAGCTTGGCCTGGACGAAGCCGCGCAGGTTGCCGGGCGTGCGGTGCATCACCGTGGCCACGCGGTGCGGCTTCCCGTTGTAGAGCACCAGGGTGCCGACCTTGAGCTGGGTGGCTGAGAGCACGACGAACTCCTGTGGTTCGGAGGGGCGGTGACGGGGGGCGCGGGCCCCGGGGGCCTCCCCGATGCGATCGCGGCGGGAGATTGTGCCCGAGGCCGCCGCGTGCGTCCAATTCACATCGGCACTGCGGGCGGGCGCGTCAGGCGCGGCGCAGCAGCACCAGCGTCACGTCGTCCGCGCGGTGTTCCCCGGCCGCGAACTCGTCGATGCTCGCGATGATGCGGTCGGCGGCCTGTTCCAGGCTGGGCTCCGGTTCCGCGGCGCGCAGCGCCGTGGCCACGCGCTCGAAATCGAAGAACTCCGCGCCGTGTTGCGCCTCGGGGATCCCGTCGCTGAACAGCGCCAGCAACTCGCCGTGACCCACCACGGTCTCGCCCTCGGTCCACGCGAAATCCGACATCATGCCCACCGGGATGCCCGTGGCCTCGAGCGTGCGCAGGCTGCCTTCGTGCAGCACGTGCGGCTCGGGATGGCCCGCGTTCACGTAGCGCATGCGGCCGCTCTCGGGTTCGAGCCAGCCCACGAACAGCGTCACGAAACTGCGCGCGTCGGTGCTGCGATGCATGATGGCGTTGAGTCGCCGGACGAGCTGCAGCGGTCCCGCACACACGTCGTACAGCACGCGAGCGCTCGACAACGTGCTCGACATGAGCAGCGCGGCACCCATGCCCTTGCCGGACACATCGCCAACGAGCACCACCACGTCGCCGTCCTCGCGTACGTGGAAGTCGTAGAGGTCGCCGCCCACCTCGTGGCAGGTCTCGATGCGCGCGTGGCATGACCAGCCCGTGAGCGGCGGCGGGTCCGGCAGCAGGCCACGTTGGATGCGCGTGGCGGTGGAGAGCTCCTGGGCGAGGCGCTGCTGTACCTGCTCGGCCTGGAGCAGCCGCGAGTTCGTGATCTTCACCGCAGCCATGTTGCCGAGCAACGTGAGCAACTCGAGTTCCGCCTGGCCGTAGAGCACCGTGGGATCGGTGCTGTCCACGTACAGGATGCCGAGCACGGATTGATTGTCGAACAGCGGCACCGCCATGGCCGAATGGATGGCCTGGGCGATGATGCTGTGCTGCGCGAGGAAGCGCGGGTCGTGCGCCGCGTCGCCGGTGATGACTGCGGTGTTCTCGGCCAGCACGGCGCGCGTGATGCTCTTCGAGAGCGCCAGCGGCTCCGAGGCGCGGCCGCCGCGATAGCGCGCCGCCACCTGCGACAACTCGTTCGTCACCGGGTCGCGCATGAGCACCACGAGGCGGCTCGCGCGCACGGCCTTCTCGACCAGCCCGAGAATCGCTTCGCATGTCTCCCCGAGCGGTCGCGGCAGCACGAGCAGTTGTCCCGCCTCGGCCAGCAAGTGCAGCACTCGGGCCGTGGTGCCCTCGGTCGAGGCCGGGCGCTCGAGCACCTCCTTCACGCTCAGTCGCAGCGCGGAACCCACATGTTCGGACGTGCTGAAGTGCGTGCTCTCCGCTTGGCCGAGTTCACCGAACTGCAGCACGACGTGGCCCACCTCGATGCGGTCCCCGGAAGCGATCGGCAGCGGGCTCGTGGCTTCGCGCCCATTCACGCGCGTTCCGTTCCGGCTGCCAAGGTCGCGGATGGTCCAGCGACCGTTGGTCTCCACCAGCTCCGCATGCTCCTTGGAGACGGTGGCGTCGAGCAGTTGGATGACGTTGCCGGATCCGCGCCCGACGCGCAGGGGCGAGCCCTCGAGCGGCCATTGGCGATTCTCGCCGTTCCACGTGGTGGTGAGCTGGAGGGTCATGGGCGCGAGCGTACGCGGGCGGGGCGGCTCCGCGCCAGCGTGGCGCTACCCGATTTCATCTGGAATCGACGCCCGGGGCCCCGGGGGTGTCGCTGGGTCGCTTCTCGAATCCCACTTCCAACCTCCCCGCCGGGACGCCTGTCTCACGCTCCGAACGCCCAACGCCGCCGGCGATGCCCGGCGAGAGAGCCAACCCGGAGGTTCCCATGTCATTCCAGCGCCTCTCCCCGTCCGCGAACCGAGTCCTCGTGGCGCTGGCGGTGTTCACGTTCGCATCGTGGTCGCTGGCGGCGGCCGCGCTTCTGGCCTGGGCGCCGGGCCAGCGCGTCGCACTGCGCACCGTGGCCCGGCTGGCCGAGCACCTGTTGCTTCGGCGCCACCCCACCCCTCACATGCTTACCGCCGGACAGGTCCTGAGCCTGGCTGGCGCGAAGGGTCACGGCTACTCGTTCTCCGACGACCCCAGCGAGGGGGACTTCGCGTGGGGGTTGCTCGACGAGGACGGCGAGGTGTGGATCGAGGGCGGGGACTCTCGCCGGGTGCGCGCGCAGGGCCGCAAGGGCGAATCTCACTTCTGGTTCCGCGAGAACCACGAGGACTACGTGGTGCACGATCCCGTGATCGTGTCGAGCGTGCGCACGGCCACCGAGCCGGTGCGCGCGCTGGGCCGCCAGATGGGCGAGGTGGGCGGCGAGATGGGCCGGCAGAGTGCGGCCCTGGGCAAGCGGGGCGGACGCATGGGCGCCGTCGGCGCGCGGCTCGGCATGCTCGAGACGCGACTCGCGTTGCGTTCGGCGTCACGTTCGGAGCGCTCCGAGGCCGAAGCCACGCTGCGCGAGTTGCGCGCCGACCTGGCGCGCATGCAGCGAGAGATCTCGGCGGAGCAGTCGAGGCACGCCGGCCAGCAACGCGGGTTGTCGCGCCGCATGTCGGAGCTGTCGTCCCGCCACCAGGAGGCGCTCCGCGAGGCGCGGATCCGGGTACGGGAGATCGCCCGGCGCGCGCTGCGCGAGGGAAAGGCGGAGCGGCCGCACGCGAACGCGTGAGGCGCACTGGGGAGCGCGCCTGCACCGGCGCTCCGCCTCGAAGCACGGCGCAGGGCGGTGGCGCCAGGCCACCGCCCATTGTCATGTCGCGCGCCGCGGGCCGCACGCTCGATGCGCGAGCCGTCACCCCTCGGGTAGCATGGCGGCCATGTATCCCGACCTTTGGGCGAAGGTGGACCGCTATCTCACCGAGACGCTCGTGCCCGCTGTTCCGGCGTTCGACGCCGCGCTCGCGGCAAGCGACGCCGCGGGGTTGCCCGCCATCCAGGTCGCACCCAACCAGGGCCGGCTGCTCGAGTTACTCGCGCGCTCGCTCGGCGCCCGCGCTATCCTCGAGATCGGCACGCTCGGAGGCTACAGCACGCTGTGGCTCGCGCGCGGA
>JANNKI010000414.1:0-3938 GCA_031396225.1 bacterium
CGGGTTGGTTCGCCGTGGCCTCCTTCCGCACCGCACCCGTCCGCTTCGTGGTGAACCTGTTCGACGCGAATGCGGCGCTGCAGGGCACGGTCACGTACCTGGGTGCCGACAAGAACGACTTCGGGTTCTATCTCATGGGTCCCGGTGGCCTGTTCTACACGCAGGATGCACGGAACGGCGCTGGCGATGCGCAGGCGCTCACGTACGCCGCCACGGGGCTCAACTCGGGTTCGTGGTGGCTGTGCTGGGAGGATGTGCCGCTGGCTGGCTCGGATGCGGATTTCGACGACGCGGTGCTCTTCCTGGAGTCGGTGAACCCGACGCCGGTGAGCCAGACGTCGTGGGGTCAGCTCAAGTCGCGCTTCCGGTAGCATTCGATCGTCTCAAGACCCGGCGCCGATTCCTCGGCGCCGGGTTCTGCTTTTCAGGGCTCGCCACTGGCCTCGTGCAGCGCGCGTTCCTCGGCCGGGATCCGCACCCGTAGGACGATGGCGTTGAGCAGCGAGAACGCCACTCCCGTGCGCCACGCTCCAAAGATCAGCGGGGCGGCGATGAACTCGAGAACCACTGCCAGGTAGTTCGGGTGCCGGAGCCAGCGGTAGATGCCCCGCCGCACCGGCGGCTCCCCGGGCACCACCACGATGCGGACGTTCCAGCGGTCCCCGAGCGCACGGATAGCCGAGACCCGCAGAGCCTGTGCGATGAGCCACACCACGAACCACACCGGCCAGAACGAGCTCGGCGCAGCGCCCGAGAGCACCTCGCCTGTCAGCGCCAACAGGTAGGCGGTGTGCAGTGCCACGAAGAACGGGAAATGGGAGGCGCCGTACTCCCGTCCTCCCCGTTTTCGGACCCGCCTGTGATTGCGACGCGACCAGAGGAGTTCAACAACCCGTTGAACGAGGAACACGCCCAGGTAGAGTGCGAGCCCGAGCGTGTGTCGCTCTGGCGTCATGCGCTCACCGCTCCACGCAGCAGCACCGCTTCGGCGGCGAAGCCGGGGCCGAGCGCGAGGACCACGGCGTACTCACCATCGCGAATGTCGCCAGACGCCAGGAACCGCTCGAGCACGAACAGGCACGAAGGCGATGACATGTTTCCGCAGGTACGCAGGACTTCGCGGGCGTGCGTGAGTCCCGACTCGGGCCATGCGAGTGCCTCGGCGTAGGCAGCGAGGACTTTCGCTCCACCCGGGTGCGCGACGAGGTGAGCAACCTCTGAGAGCGAGAGGCCTTCCTCGTGAAGGAACGACTCGATGAATGGGCGAATCCGCTCCCGGACGATGGCGGGGATATCCCTCGAGAACACCACGTGCAGCCCCCGGTCGCTCACCTCCCAGCCCATGACATCGAGCGTCTCGGGCCAGAGCGTGCTCCGGGAGGCCTGGAGCTCGAGCGGGTGGCGCTCCGCGAGCGAAGCGTCGGCCTCCGCGCCGGCCACCACCACCGCGGCCGCCCCGTCCGCGAACAACGACGCCGCAACCAGGTTCCGTTTGTCGAGATCGCCCCGTCGGAAAGTGAGGCTACAAAGCTCCACTGCCACGAGGAGCACTCGAGCGAGTGGGTCCGCCAACGCCAGGTCACGCGCTCGAGCGAGCCCCGCCGCCCCTCCTGCGCAGCCGAGGCCCCACACCGGCGTGCGCCGACAATCCTGACGACAGCCAAGCGCCAAGGACAGTCGGACGTCGAGACTTGGGGTGGCAAGTCCCGTGGTCGAGACAAACAGGATGTGGTCCAAGTCCGCCGGCTCCAGGCCGGCCGAACGAAGCGCCCGGCTCGCGGCCTCCTCACCGAGCCGCAGGGCGTGCTCGACATAGAGCGCGTTCTGCTCCTTGAACGAGCGCTCGGTGGCGTACCAATCCAGCGGCATGCAGAAGTGGCGATGCTCGATGCCTGAGTGCTTTAGCACATCGAACATCCGCGCGTGGCCCGCCTCGGTCCCGGCGAACCAGCGCTCGACCGCCGAGCGCGCCTCGGCCTGGCTCACCCGGTGCCCGGGAACGGCCGTCGCGAGCGACAGCAGGCGGGGTGCCGCGACGGCAGCGGGTCGAGCGCTCAACTCGCAGCCGTGGGCGGACGCGGTCGATCGAGCGTGATGTCGTCCCACGACGCAGGATCGTCCAGGGATTCGAGGTGAGTGAGCACCGTCGCGTTGGGCAGCGCGCCTCGGATGTCCGCCTCGATGCGTTCGAGCAGCTCGTGGCCGCGCTGTACGGTCCAGTCGCCCGGCACGAGCACGTGCATCGAGACGAATCGCCGCGTCCCGGACTGGCGAGACCGCAGGGCGTGCACCTGCACGGGAGCCACCACGTTCGGGGTGAGCGCGCGGTGCAGGGCCTCGAGATCTGACCGCGAGAGCGACGAATCCATGAGGCCCGTGATCGCGCGGCGGACGATTCCCAGTCCCGTCCACACGATGTTCGCCGAGACGAGCAGGCCCACGACCGGGTCGAGCCAGTGCCGCCCGGTGAGCACCACGGCGCCCACTCCGGCAAAAACGCCGAGCGAAGTCCACACGTCGCTGTAGAGGTGCTGCGCGTTGGCTTCGAGCGTGAGCGATCCATGCCGGCGCCCCGCGCGCATCAGCACCATGGCCACGATCAGGTTGAGCACCGCCGCGCAGGCCGAGATCGCGAGACCGATGCCCACCTGTTCGAGCGCGCGGGGTTCGAGCAGCCTGCGGGTGGCAGCGATCGCGATCCCCAGGGCGCCGAACAGGATGAGCGCCCCCTCCGCCCCGCTCGAGAAGTACTCGGCCTTGCCGTGCCCGTAGGGATGCTCCTCGTCGGCGGGCCGGGCCGCGACCGTGAGCATGAGAATGGCGATCGAGGCACCCGCCAGGTTCACCAGCGTCTCGAGCGCGTCCGAGAGCATGCCCACAGAACCGGTGAGCGCCCACGCCGTGGTCTTGATCCCGAGTGTCGCGACCGCCGCGATCGCCGAGAGCCATGCGTAACGCGGCAACGCGCGGGCGTCCAGTGCGGGCGTGCTCATGAGTGGCACTTCCAGTCGCTGCGTTCCAGACCGTGCGGCGGCGTTCGCCGGAAGGAACAGTCTCGCGGCGTACCTCGGCGGCGGTCAAGCAGCCGGCTCGACGAGTTCAGCGGCCGGCGGGTTCCTCGCGCAGCCGGCTTGCATGGAGCGCACGAAGCTTGGCCACCTTGGGTGCGATCATGGCCCGGCAGTAAGGCTGTTCGCCGTTCCGACCGTAGTAGCCCTGGTGATGCGTCTCGGCGGGGAAGAACGCGCCGGCGGCTTGCACGCGGGTCACGATGGGTGCGCCGAACACGTCGTCACGCGTAAGCGTCGCGATCACGTCGCGCGCAACCGCTTCCTGTTCCGACGAGTGCGTGAAGATCGCCGAGCGGTACTGGCTGCCCACGTCGGGACCCTGACGATCGAGCGTCGTGGGGTCGTGGAAAGCGAAGAACAGCTCCACCAGCTCGCGGTACGGCACGACGGCAGCGTCGAACGTGATGGCGATGGCCTCGGCATGACCCGTTCGCCCGCTGCACACCGCTTGGTAGCTGGGCGAATCGATGCTGCCGCCGGTGTAGCCCGAGACCACGCGCTCAACGCCCTTCAGGCGTTCGAACACGGCTTCCAGGCACCAGAAACATCCGCCCGCCAACGTGGCGGTGTCGCGCGTCGTCTCGCTCATGGGGGCTCTCCGAGGTTCGAAGGGGGTGCCGCTCCCCCATCCTACGCCCCGCAGGGCGGTCCGTGACGGGAACGAACTCCGTCCGCGACAATGCACGGCAGCATGATGCCGGATGGCCGGGCCCGTGACACCACTGGCCACAGTCGACCGTCGGGTGGCATTCTCCCGGAACCTAGCGGGCGAGCGGCCCGCACCTTGGAGCGAATACACGCGCACCGTCTGCCACACGTTGATGTTCGTCTGCTCGCCCCCTGCCGAGGGAGCCATGTCGCTTCGTC
>JANNKI010000554.1:0-5083 GCA_031396225.1 bacterium
GCGGATGTCTTCGCGCAGCACCTGCTGGCCAACGGGACGGTGGATCCCGGCTGGCCTGCGAATGGTCTCGGGGTGTGCACCGCACCGGGCTCTCAATCCCTCCCAAAAATCACTTTCGACGGAGCAAACGGGGCATTCGTCACTTGGGCTGACAACCGCGCCAGCCTTCGAGTCTTCGTCCACCACCTGCTGGCGAGCGGGGTGGACCCTGGCTGGACGGTGAACGGCATCCCGGTGTGCCCGACCGTGGCGCAGACCCAGACCCGTCCCGTGATCTGTTCGGACGGCGCAGGCGGGGCGATCGTTGCGTGGATCGATAGCCGCAGCCTCGCCTTCACGGGCCGGGACATCTATGCCCAGCGGATGTCCGCGGCGGGTGCGCTCCTTTGGGCACCCGCCGGCGCACCGGTCACCACGGCGCCACAACAGCAGGTCTTGAATGGCGCGACCCCCATTGGTTTCGTATGGATCCTGACGTCGTCCGACGAGCAGAGCAACGCGATCGTGCCCGACGGCGCGGGGGGGTGTCTGCTCACCTGGGTGGATTCCCGCGCGTTCAATAACGACGTCTATGCCCAGCGCCTCACGGCCGCCGGCAGCGTGGCCGCGGGCTGGCCCGCGAACGGCGTGCCGCTGTGCACGGATCCTGGCGACCAGAACGGGCCGAGCTTGGTGCCGGACGGATCGGGCGGCGCCATCGGCACATGGAACGAAGATACCCGCCCCGCCCCTTTCGCCCAGCACGTCTCGGGCGCGGGGATCGTGACCGGGCCCTTCAACGGCCTCGCCTTGAGTGGCGCGGGGCCGGCGAATTTCGTGCCCTTGGGCGTGAGCGACGGGGCGGGTGGCGCGATCTTCTTCTGGAGTGATTCGCGAAACGTCGCCACGAGCGATTTAGACGCCTACGCTCACCACGTGGTGACCGCGCCAGGGTTCGCGCTGGATCCGGCGTGGCCGGTTGACGGCTCGGCGGTGTCGACCGCCCTCGGGGCGCAGTTCTTCGGCGGCGGAGGGAGCGCGGTCTCCGATGGCGTCGGCGGCGCCGTCGCCGCTTGGGTGGACTTCCGCGATTTCGCTACGACCAGGAGCGACATCTACGCACAGGGCCTGCTCGCCTCTGGCTCCCTTGGCTCATTGTCCGTGGATCCGGTGGCGATGATCACCGGGCCGGCGAGCGGATCGGTGTTCCCGATCAACACCGCGGTGACCTTCACCGGCAGCTTCACCGACACCGACCCCGACGTCCACACCGCGCAGTGGCAATTCGACGCCTTGCCGCCCGTGGCGGGGACGGTGAACGAAGCGGCCCACACGGTGAGCGTGAACTATACGTTCACGACGCCAGGCGTCTACCTGGTCAAGCTGACGGTGACCGACCAGTGTGGGGGCACGAGCACGAGCACCCAGGTCGGCGGGTTCGATGCGATGGTCGTCATCTACGATCCGAACGCCGGTTTCGTCACCGGCGGCGGTTGGATCAACTCGCCGGCCGGCGCGTACGTTCCCGAGCCGTCCCTGATCGGCAAGGCGAACTTTGGATTTGTGGCCAAATACCAGAAGGGTGCGACCGTCCCGACGGGAAACACGGAGTTCCAGTTCAAGACCGCAGCCCTGAACTTCAGCAGCACGAGCTACGAATGGCTCGTGGTCGCGGGCGCCAAGGCCCAATACAAGGGTGCCGGCACGATCAATGGCGCCGGCGACTACCGCTTCATGCTCACGGCCATCGACGGCAATCTGTTGGGCAACCAGGCCGACAAGTTCCGCATGAAGATCACCGACGCCTCGAACGACGCGCTTATTTACGACAACCAACTCAACGCGCCTGATGACTCCGATCCGACGACCGTGCTTGGCGGTGGAACGGTAGTCATCCACAAGCCGAACGGCGGTGGACCCTCGGGAGGCTCAGCACAAGGTGCATACCTGGAGCCGACGCCAACCGATTTCGCGCTTTCCCGGGGCGAGCCGAATCCGTTCAAGTTGAGCACCCTGCTCCGCTACGGCCTGCCCGAGCGCAGTCGCGTCGAGATCGATCTCCACGACGTCTCGGGAAGGAGGATGCAGAGCCTCGTCCACGGAGAGATGGTGGCGGGCGCGCATGAACTGAGGCTGTCGGGCAGAGATCCTGCCGGGAATCCTCTTGCGGCCGGGATCTACTTTCTCCGCATGAGCGCGAGCTCTCTCCAGGCCGGTACGCGCTTCTCGGCCACCCGGAAGTTGGTTGTGATCCCGTAACAGCACAATTTCCACGACGGACTCTCGAGACAGCACGGAGTCAAGGGGGCGACCACGCCGGCGAGGGTGGTCGCCCATCCGTACCGCTCGACGCTTCCGTGAATGCCGCGTGCAGCGTCGCGCAACGACTATTCCCGGCTGCAATGCGGCGGGCTATGCTGCGCACATGTGGCGACGGCTCGCAGTGCCTCTCGCGCTGGTGCTACTGGCCACGGCTGCTGCTCGGGCGCAGACCGTACGAACCTCGAACCGCCGCCCGCCGAGGCGGCTCCGCTGGGTGCGAACTTCGGCTGGCCGTGGCGCGAGGGCACCGCGGTGGGCACGCTTGGCGCCGGGTGCGGCCCCGAACCCGTGGGCCTTGTCGCCCCCTTGTTCGAGTACGACCGCACCGCGCGGCTGGGCGGCGCGGCCATCGTGTCGGCGGGCAGGTATCGCCACGTGAACGGCTTGAGCACCAGTTGGCCGTTGGAATACGACGGCGACGTGTTCGCCAACGACTACTACTCGGGCGAGCTGCTGCGGCTCAAGCCGGCGAACGGGGTCTGGGGGCCCGCCCCACCCGTTCCCGGGCAGCCCTCGCCGACCGCGTGGGGGATGGGGTTCAACGAAGTGAGCGATTGGCGCGTGGGGCCGGACGGCGCGCTGTGGTTCTGTCGGCAGTCGGTGGATTTCGCGCCGAACTCCGGTTCGATCGCACGCATCCTCGGGCTCTCCTCGCCGCCGCCGCCGGCCGTGCCAACGCTCCGGGTGTCGCTCCGGGTGTCGCCCGCCGTTGGCTCGGCCGTCCTGCTCGTGAGTGACGACGCCGCGCCAGCGCGGCTCACCCTTCATGACGCTTTTGGCAGGGCCGTGCGCACGTTCCACTCCTCGGAGTTCCTGCGCGGGGCATCAGGCATCGAAGTTCGCTGGGACGGGCTCGACCAGGACGGCCGCAAGGTGCATCCGGGGGCCTATGTCGCGCGCCTCGAGTCCGCCGGTCGGACCGCCTCCACGCGCATCCCGTTCTTGCGCTAACGGCCGTCCGCCGCCGCCGCTGCCGCCGTGTCGCCTGACTCGGCCCTGCGCTACACTGCGCCCGATCACCTCGACCATCCCGCGCGGCGCCCGCGCCCGCGCGTCCCAACGCCGGAGGCCTCCCATGACCACCACCATCGCCGGCCGCATCGCGCCCGTGAGCACGGCCTCGCTGCCCGAGTACTCGCCCACGACGTACGTGGACTTCTCCAAGCCCGAGCCCCGCGCGGCTTACGAGAAGTCGATCGCCGAGATCCGCGCCAGCGCCGGGCGGGAGTACCCCATCGTCATCGGTGGCCAGCGCCTCACGGGCGGCAGGACGTTCGATAGCACGAACCCGGCCAGGCCCTCCGAAGTGCTCGGTCGGTTCCAGTCCGGCACGAAGGAGCAGGCAGCGCAGGCAGTGGAGGCGGCGTACGAGACGTTCAAGAGCTGGTCGCGCGTGCCCGCGGCCGAGCGCGCCGCCTACCTGGTCGAGGCGGCGAAGCGCATGAAGGAGCGCCGCCACCACTTCTCGGCGTGGATGACGCTGGAGATCGGCAAGAGCTGGAACGAGGCCGACGCCGACACCGCAGAGGCCATCGACTTCATGGAGTACTACGCGCGCGAGATGCTGCGTTACGCAGCACCGCAGCCCCTGCACCAGATGCCCGGCGAGAAGGACAGCATGGGCTACCTGCCACTCGGCGTGGGCGCGATCATCCCGCCGTGGAACTTCCCGCTCGCCATTTGCGTGGGCATGGCCACCGCCGCGATCGTCACGGGCAACACCGTGGTGGTGAAGCCGGCGAGCGACACGCCCGGCATCGCCTGGCAGTTCGTCGCACTCATGGAGGAGGTCGGGCTGCCCGCGGGTGTGCTGAACTTCGTCACCGGCGACGGGAGCGTGGTGGGCGACCAGATCGTGCGGCATGCGAAGACGCGTTTCGTGTCGTTCACGGGCTCGAAGGACGTGGGCATCGGCATCAACAAGCTCGCGGCCGAGGTGCAGCCGGGCCAGAAGTGGTTGAAGCGCGTGGTGGCCGAGATGGGTGGGAAGGACGGCATCGTCGTGGACGACGAAGCCGACCTGGACGCGGCGGCGCTGGGCGTGGCGCAGAGCGCGTTCGGCTTTGGAGGCCAGAAGTGCTCGGCCTGCTCGCGCGCGATCGTGGTGGACTCCGTGCACGACGCGTTCGTGGCCAAGCTGCTGCCGGCGATCGCCCAGATCATGAAGCAGGGCGATCCGGCGCAGTACGGCACCTACATGGGTCCGGTGGCGAGCGAGCGTGCCATGAACGGCATCCTGCGCTACATCGAGGCCGGAAAGCAGGAGGGCAAGCTCCTGCTGGGCGGCGGGCGCGTGGCGGGGGAGGCGGGCTGGTTCGTGCAGCCCACGGTGTTCGACGACGTCGCACCCACCGCGAAGATCGCCCAGGAGGAGATCTTCGGACCGGTGCTCGCGATCATCCGCGCCAGGGACTACGACGACGCGCTGCGCGTCGCGAACGGCACCGAGTTCGGGTTGACCGGCGCCGTCTACTCGAAGAACCCGGCCAAGCTGCAGCGCGCACGCGAGGAGTTCTTCGTGGGCAACCTGTACCTGAACCGCAAGTGCACCGGTGCGATGGTCGGCTGTCACCCGTTCGGCGGCTTCAACATGAGCGGCACCGACAGCAAGGCGGGCGGACGCGACTACCTGCTGCTGTTCCAGCAGGCGAAGAGCATCGCGGAGAAGCTCGGCTGAATACTCCCCACCCGGCCGCCACCCGGCTCAAGCTGCACTACCGCTGAGATGGAGTGACCGGCTCCCGGTCGTAGCGTCGCCACCGCTGTGAGCCGGGTGGCGGCC
>JANNKI010000585.1:0-1647 GCA_031396225.1 bacterium
CATGCACGAGGGCGTGGAGTGCGAAGGCGAGCGGCTCGCATGCCGCGAGCCACACGCGCCCGGCTCCCGGAAGCAGCACGTCGCCCGCCGCTCCGAGCGCCGCAGCAACCAGCAGGCCTTCCGAGAGCGGCACCGCCACCAGGTTGGCGGCGAATGACGCCCACGGCACGGCGTGGAACCTTCCGCAGAGCCACGGCAGAGCCGCGAGCTGGGCCCCGAGCGTCACGGCGAGTGGCGCCCACACGGCTCGCCAGGCACGCGGCGCGCCCTCGCACGCGCGAGCGAGCGGGCTCCCGAGCGCCACCAGGCCGAACGTGGCCACGCACGAGAGCTGGAACCCCAAGTCGTGCGCCCATTGTGGTTGCCACGCAAGCAGCAGGAGCGCGGCCAGGCCAAGCACATGCAAGGGCTCGCTCGCGCGCTGGCGGCCGCGCGCGAGCGCCACGAGCGATTCGGCCACCACCGCGCGCGCGAGCGACGGGATGGGTCCCGCCACGAGCGCGTAGGCCGATGCGGCCAGTGCGCCGCCCAATGCTCTCGCCAGCACGCCGCCTCCGAGCAGCGCCACCACGCCACGCGCGGCGGCCGCGAGCCAGGTCACGTGCAGGCCGGAGAGCGCCAGCAGGTGCACGAGACCCGAGGCACGCAGCGCGGCCTCGGTGTCGGTCGCCATGCCGCCGCGGTCACCGAACAGGAGCGGCGCGGCGAGTTCGCGCGCCGAGGGCGACAGTTCGCGGGCGAGTGCCCCCTCGCCGGCGCGGCGCACGCGCATGGCGAGTCGCACGGGCGCGACCGCGAGGCCGCGGGCGGGCCGCACGCGCGCCGCATACGCACGACCTGTCGCGACCACGTCCGCCGCGCGCGCCGTGATGCGCGCATCGTGACCGCCGGGCACGCGCGGACCCGCGGGGCGGTCCAGTCGCGCCAACACCTCGAGCGTGTCGCCCCACTCCGCGATCGCACCGGGCGGGAGCCGTACACGCACGCGCGCGTTCCGTGCGAGTGGCGGCGAAGCGGCGATCACGCGCAGCACCGTCACCGGCGCGTCGGCCTCGCGCCGCGGGGGCTCCTCCACGCACGCGACCACGCGCCACATCCGCGGTCCGTGCGGGAGGTCCGCCGTCACCGCGGCGTGCCGCGCCGCGGAGGCGCCACCGCGTGCGAAACCCAGGAGTCCCAGGGCGAGCACCCACACGACCACGCCACCGCGCGGCTGCCAGGCTAATGCCAGTCCCAGGAGGGCGAACGTCACGGTGGTGCCCCGCCCCAGCTCCGGTGCGATGGCAAGTCCCGCCCACAGGGCGAGCGCGGCGAGGAGTGCGAAGCGGGCGCCCATTCCGGGGCCGCCTTGCGAATCACGTGCCGGCCGATCCGCCTCGCCGGTGAGCGTCGTTCGCGGAACGCCGCTTGCGAGCGGTCGCGGCGGCGTCTCCCAAGGGATCGGCCCGTCCACCGCGTGGACGGGGCCGCGTCACCGCTCGGGCGCCGGAAGCGCCGCGATCGCGAATGCTGGTCCTAGCGCGTCGAGCGTTGCAACTCGGTGTAGAACTCGTCGCCCTGGGACGTGGCCGCGCTCATGTACCACGTCACGCGGCCCTGCGCATCGAACATCTGCATGGGGAAGTTCACGGACAGGAGCGCGCCCTG